>CAZFGM010000164.1:0-12210 GCA_964518515.1 uncultured Alcaligenaceae bacterium
CATGGTTTCCAGCGTTTCGCGGCTTAATTTACGATGCTGGAGCGACTACACCCACGTGGTGTTGCTCCGGCGAACCGGGTCAGGGACGTTACCCTTTCACGGAGTATGGAAATTCCTGACGAGATGGAACGTCATGGAATACAAAGGGCCAACGGTGTCTCCGCGACTCCGGGATCTTGACCTGCTGGTGGAGTTGGGACTGGGCATTCACCGGCGGTTGAATGAGGAACGCGTCAAGGAAAAACACGGGCTGGTGGGGCCGGAAGAAGCTTCCTTCTGGTATCTGGCGAACAAGCTGGGAAAACGTTTCTTGCAAACCGCCGAGCAAGGAATGGGCCCGATGGAACTTGCCAGTCCTGGGGTTTGGCGCTGCCGAGTACTTGGCCGTCTGGTATTCTTGGTAAGCAGCGTGGATTTGGCCGTGGATCAGGAAAGTTTACCGCTTTTGATCCTAGGAAAAGAACCATTCCAAACCGAAGCCGCGCTGGCTCGTTTCGTCCAGGCCAAACCTGAGTTGTGGTGCAGTATGGCGAATTGCTGCTGACATTGCATCCAAACTTTATTGAGGAGTTGCAAATCATGGCACGAACCAAGGGATTTAGCATAAATCTAGAACCTCTGTTGCGGTTCTATGGCAAGGATCAGGTAATTCAAAAATTTGTTGAGGAAGTTGGGCCTAAAGATTTGATTCCCCATTTGAGCGTTGACAAAATCCTTACCGGGTTGACTCCGGCCCAACGCAAGGAATTAACCAAGCGTTTACGAGAATTGACCAAACAATAATTGCTGACATTGCATCCGAAACATATTGAGGAGTTGCAAATCATGGCACGAACCAAGGAAATAAGAATGAACATAGAACCTCTTTTGCGGTTCTATGGCAAGGATCATGAAATTCAACAATTTGTAAAGGAAGTTGGAATACAAGAAATAATCCAGCATTACGGGCTGGAAAAATTCCTTGCCAGGCTGACATCGACCCAACGCAAGGAATAAAAAAAGCGGTTGCATGAAAAGGACCACGAATAACCAAAGGAGCATAGGAGGCCCGATGGCCAACCTTCTGGACGGCAAACACCTGGCCCAGACCATGCAGGCGGAAATCGCCGCGGCAGCCGCCGAGTTTTTCTACAAACACGGAGTGCGGCCCGGCCTTGCCGCAGTCCTGGTCGGCGATTTTCCCGCCAGCCGCATCTATGTCCGCAACAAGCGCAAGGCCTGCGCGCAGGCCGGCCTGCACAGCTGGCTGCACGAGCTGCCACAGGCAACTCCCCAAGCCCAGCTCCTGGACCTGGTCGCCCGGTTGAACGCCGATCGCCACGTCCACGGCATCCTGGTGCAACTGCCCCTGCCTAAACAGATTGACGAGTCGGCCATCCTCCGAGCGGTTTCGCCGCTCAAGGACGTGGACGGCTTCGGGCCGGAAAACCTGGGGCTGCTCACGGCCGGCACGCCGCGCTATCAGCCGTGCACGCCGCTGGGCATCCAGCAGCTGTTGGTCCGCCACCAGGTGCCGCTGGACGGCCGGCACGTGGTCATCGTCGGGCGGAGCAACATCGTGGGCAAGCCGCTGGCGCTCATGCTGCTGCAAAAGGCCGAGGGGGCCAACGCCACTGTCACGGTCTGCCACAGCCGGACCCGGGACATCGCGGCCTTGACCCGCCAGGCCGACGTGGTCGTGGTGGCCATCGGCCAGATCGGATTTTTGAAGGCGGACATGGTCCGGCCGGGCGCCGTCGTCGTGGACGTCGGCATCAACCGCCTGCCGGACGGCAAGCTGGCGGGCGACGTTGATTTTGCCGGCGTCGCACCCGTAGCGTCGGCCATCACGCCGGTGCCGGGAGGCGTCGGGCCCATGACCATCACCATGCTGCTTTCCAACACGGTGCGAGCGGCCCGCTTGCAGTGGGAAAATACGCCGTAAAGACAAAAGAAAGAGGCTTGGGCGTTCTTTCAGCGACAAAAGAACGGCCTCGGGAAAAATCCGTCGCCAGGGTCTCGATATTTCCGGGAGAATGGAGTAAGCTCAGTTTTTAAGCGACCGGCAGGTAGAAATCTACCGACGCTCGCCCCCAGAGCAAAGGCGAGTGGCAAGAGAAACCTACCCTAGGCCGAGTGATGTGGGGCACGTTGGTAACGTGCCATCTACCGGCACGTTGGAACGTGGCCCACACAGGTCAACTTTCCGCGCCTTTGGCTTTGTCGGCGGTCTTTTTGGCCGGGGTTTCCGGAGCGGGTTTCTCGCCGGACAGGCCGCGCTGCACCGCTTCGAGCAGGCGCTCCATGGCGAAGGGTTTGCGGATGTAATCGACGACGCCGAGGTACTCGGCGTAGGCTTTGTGGCGGCTGCCCTCGTTGGCGGTGATCATGATGATGGGCGGCGCGTCGGGTTTGCCGCGAAAATGTTCGAGCACGGGATAGCCGCCCATGCGCGGCATCATCATGTCGAGAATGACCAGGTCGGGCCGGTGCTGGTAGACAAGCTGCTTGCCCTGAATGCCGTCGCGGGCCTGCAAGACCTTGTGGCCCAGGTTTTCCAGGACGGCGCGGATGCCGTCGCTGAGCTCCATGTCGTCGTCCACTACCAGAATGATTTTGGCCGTTGCCATGATTCTCTTCCTTTCCCTCGAGGCGACTTCCCTTAAGGTTACCAGCCCGACGCGGAGACTACAAGTTGTTATAGTTGGCATGTGGGGAAGTGACCTATTTTCAGGAGTTCGTTTAGCGGGGAGCCGAAGGCGACCGCTGGAAAACGCGGTCGCCTTCGGCTCCCCGCTAAACGGTTCCGCGCGAATCAAAGTCCTGGCATTTCGCGGAACCGGTAGGTAGAACGAAAGAAGAAGTCGCCCGTTTTGAGATCAGGATTGCTTGCCTTGTTTACGATCGATCACGCGCGCCCCGAAGAACAAGCCCAGGTGTTTCAGCTGGTGTTCCAGCATTTGCCGGCCCTAGACCAGCAAGTCCGCCAGGCGAACGCGCGGCAATTGCTGGAGGCGGGGGACCTGGATCCGCGGGGCTTGCTGGTGGCTCGGACCCCGGAGGGCCTGGGCGGCGCCCTGGTGGGGGTGCTCTTACCGGGGTCGAGCGGCCTGGTATGGCCGCCCGGCGTTCGCGCGGGCCCGCTGCAAAGCGCCATGGAAGACGCCCTGGTGCAAGCCGCCCGCGCCTGGCTGCGCCGGCGCGGCGCCAAGCTGTGCCAGGCGATGGTGGCCCCGGCGGAATTCCCGCAAGCGGCTTGCCTGCTGCGCAATGGCTTCGTCCACATGACTCGCTTGCAATACCTACGCCACGATCTCGAAAATGTCCCGTTTCCTTCTGCCATTGGCTTGACGTTGCAATCTTACGGCCCGGACCTGCACGACCTTTTCCTGCGGACCTTGCTGCGGACCTACCAGGGCACGCAGGATTGTCCCGAGCTCAATGGACTGCGCAGCGGCGAGGAAATCCTCATCGGCCATCAAGCCCAGGGCCTATTTGATCCTAGCCGCTGGTGGCTGGCCTGGGAAGAAGACCGCCCCGTCGGCGTTTTATTGCTGACGCAGATGTTCGGCGAGGCGGGGTGGGACCTGTCCTATGTCGGCGTGGTGCTGGAGGCGCGGCGGCGCGGCCACGGCCGCCACCTGACGCAGCTGGCCCTGGCCACGGCCCGCGGCCACCACGCCCCGCAGCTGACCCTGGCCGTCGATGTCCGCAATCACCCGGCCCGAATGCTCTATGAATCCTTGGGATTTCAAGCAGCTGAGCCGCGCGAGGTACTGTTGGCGTTCTACGCTCCGGACCAATACTCTCCGGATGAAATCCCCGGTACGTGAACGACTTCGGCGGATTGGCGGCGTTATCCACAAATTTTTTCCCTCCGCCGCCGTTGGTCCACATTTGCGAAAATTTTTTCTCTTACTAACTTTGGATTTTCCAGGCGGTTGCGTTTTGTCGCCTCGGTCAACAATTGCCAATCGTGAAGAATTCAGTTGCATCTTGGCCAACCGCCTCTAGAATGTCGCTTCTCCGAGTGACTGCCTTCGCGGACGGGCTTCCCACCTGGCTGCGAATCCAACCTCCCACGGATTGCCTTTTCCCACCCAGGAACAGGCACGGGGGGTGCCATCTCTCTTGAGCAAGTTCCATGCATTTTGAGGCGGGCGAACTGCGCGCCGGGGAGGGAGACCCGTGTCAACCGATGTCAGCGAGAGGGTAACGGCAATGGAGAAGGCCCTGTGCCAGCGCGTCGGCGAGGCGCGCTTTCAACTTTGGTTTGCCGACAAGACCAAGTGGACCTGGCACAACGATCTGGTGGTGGTCGGCGTGCCCAATCATTTTTATCAGGAATGGCTGCAAAAGGCGTTCGCCGACGACATCCGGGCAGCGGCCGGCGCCGTGTTCGGCCAGCCGCTCGACGTGCGCTTCGTCATTGACCCGGAGTTGTTTCAGGCGGCCCGGCGACGGGAAATCGCGCCGGGCTCCGCGCCGCCGCCCGGCGCCCGTGGTCCCCAGGAGGAAGATCATAGGTCCGAGGAGCATGACCAGGGAGACTTTCCCCTCGCGTCCCCGACCGTTCCCAGCGTGGACCGGAAGAGTTGGGGACAGGGGACCACGGGCCTCGGGCGGCGCGGCCAGCCGCATAGCCGCCGCTGGCGCCGTCTCGAGGAGTTTGTCGTCGGCCCCTGCAATCGGGTTGCCTACGCCTCCGCCCAGAGCGTCGTCGAGGCTCCCGGCCAGGATGCCAATCCGCTGGTGTTGCACGGACCGGTCGGCACCGGCAAAACCCACTTGCTTGAGGGCATTCGCGCCGGCCTGCGTCAAACCTGGCCCGACCGGCACGCCTGTTACGTGACCGCCGAGGAGTTCACCCATCGCTTCGTCCAGGCCATGCGCTTGGGCAAGCTCGGGGCGTTTCGCAAATCCTTTCGCGAAGCCGACGCTCTGCTTCTGGACGACCTGAATTTTTTGGCGACCAAGCCGGCGACGCAGGAAGAATTCCTGCATACGCTGGATCATTTTCTGGCCGAAGGCCGGCAAGTCGTGGTCAGCTGCGACTGCCACCCGCGCCTGACCGACCAGTTTCAGCCGGAATTGACGGATCGGCTACTGGGCGGGGCCGTGTGGGCCTTGCAGCCGCCCGAAGCCCAAACCCGCCTGGACCTGTTGCGGGCCAAGGCCGGTGCCGCCGTGCCGGCAGACGTGCTGGCCTACCTCGCCGCCCACCTGCACGGCAACGTGCGCGAGATCGAAGGGGCTTTGCACAGCCTCGAGCATTTCCGCCGCGTCACCGGGCGGCCCCTGGATTTATCCCTGGCCCGCGAGGTCCTGAGCGATTTGCTGCGCCATTCGATCCGCCTGGTGCAGCTGGCCGACGTGGAACGCGCGGTGTGCTTGGTGCTGCGCCTGGACAGCGGGGCCTTGCACAGCAAAAAGCGCGGCTGGAGTTACAGCCATCCGCGCATGCTGGCCATGTATCTGGCCCGCAAGCATACCGGCGCCTCGTACACGGACATCGGCCAGTGCTTCGGCCGCCGTAACCACAGCACCGCAGTCGCCGCCGAGAAGAAAGTCCGCCAGTGGCTCCAAGACGACGGCCAGCTCCACCTCGGCGAGCGGCCGCTGCGGGTCCGCGATGTCCTGGAACGCATCGAACGCGAGTTGCTGAAATAGTTTAGCGGGGAGCCGAAGGCGACCGCGGCCTGCTGTCGCCTTCGGCTCCCCGCTAAACGCAACACTCATACCAGATTCTTCATGATCTCGGTGCAGCTCGCCACCCGGTTAAGACAGTAGAAATGAATGCCCGGAATGCCGTGGGCGATCAGGCGGCGGCAGATGTCGGTGCACACTTCGACGCCGAGTTGGCGAACCGACTGGTCATCGTGGGCCAGCGCTTCCAGCTTGTGCCGTAAGGGGTCCGGAATCTTGGAACCGCACAGGGTCGTGAAGCGCTTGATTTGCTCGGCGCTGAGAAACGGCAGAACGCCGGGCACGATCGGCACTTGGACGCCGCGTTTATGCCGCAGGTAATCGACCATGTCCAGGAAATCGCGGTCGTCGTAAAAGAGCTGCGTGATGAGGAAGTCGGCCCCTTGCTCCACCTTGGCGGCGGCGCGGTCCCAGTCCAGTTGCTTGTCGGGACATTCGACATGCCCCTCGGGATAGCAGGCGCCGCCGACGCTGAAACAATTCCGGCTCCGGACAAAGGCGATCAAGTCCACGGCGTGGGCAAAACCGCCCTTGACCGGCGTGTAGGTGGTCTGGCCGCGCGGCGGATCGCCGCGCAAGGCCAGAATGTTTTCGATGCCCAGGCCCTGGGCTTCGTCCAGGTAGGCGCCGAGCATCTCGCGGGTCGAGCCGACGGTGGTCAAGTGCGACATGGCCTCGACGTTCCACTCGCGGCGAACGCGCTGGACGATGCGCAGCGTGGAATCGCGCGTGCCGCCGCCGGCCCCGTAGGTCACCGAAAAGAACGACGGGCCGAGCTGGATCAAGGCCGGCACCGTTTGCTGAAACAGGGTGGCTTCCGCCTCAGCCGTCTTGGGAGGGAAGAACTCGAACGAAATGGTCAGCTGCGGCCGGGCATAAAGTTCCTTGATACGCAAGACGACTTTTCCTCCCACGAACGAAAACGGCGACCCTCCGGAAGGGTCAACGAGATCATTTTAGCCGGAGGGCCGGGGATATTACTACTGGGAGTGGGGGAAGATTTGCCTATTTCCTCCAAGAGCCGCATCTTCCATTACCAAAACCGAGGCCGTCAGCGCCACTGAGGCCAAACGGATCACCGCCACCAGGTCGCCCCACGTGTTGCGTGCCTGGCTCCCCGACCGCTGGCAAACACCGCCCCGCACGATCCTTTTTTCTCCCCGAAAAAGACTCCCGACCCCTTGTATGTTCATTTCAAACCCACCAGGCTCTGAATCGGCTGGCCGCGGTAGAAGTGGTAGGGCCGGCCCTGGGCGTCGCGAAACTCGGCGTGCGGGCCGATGCCGAACAGGTGAAAGAGAGTGGCGGCCAGGTCGGCGGGGGTGTATGGCGTGGTAACCGGCAGGCCGCCGTGGCGGTCGGTTTGGCCGATCACCTGGCCGGGACGAATGCCGCCGCCGGCGAAGAAACACGGAAAGACGTCGCCCCAGTGATGGCGTCCGGGGGTGAAGATTTCCCCCGAGGCGTTGCGTCCGCCGGCCGTGATGGGGGAAATGCGCGGCGTCCGGCCCATCTCGCCGCACATCACTACCAGCGTCTCGTCCAAGAGGCCGCGCTGTTCCAGGTCGTCCAGGAATCCGCTGAGGCACCAGTCCAAGGAGGGCAAGAGCTTGCCCTTGAGATCGCGAAACGCGTTCTGATGGGTGTCCCAGCCGCGCAGATTGACCTGGACCATGCGCACGCCGGCCTCGATCAGGCGGCGGGCGACCAGGAAACCCTGTCCCCACTCCTCGCGTCCGTACAGGGCACGGATGCGCTCGGGTTCCTGGGACAGGTCGAAGGGATTGCGCAGGCCGGGCCGGGTCGCCAGGATCAGTTGCATGGCCCGCTGGCGCTGGGCGTCCCAGGAATCCAGGCAGCCGGCGCGTTGGGCGGCATCGACGCCGCGGCGCAGGTCTTCCAGTTGCCGCAGCAGAGTGGTCCGGTTGCTCAGTTGCGGCAAGGAGATCGTGTCGTTCTGCCCCAGGTTGGGTAAATGGAAATCGGGATTGCGGCAACTGCTGTTGTTCCACCAGGCCCTTGGTCCCGGGCCGGGCGCGCGGGCCGGGTCGTTGGGATCATCATGGCTGAAACAATTGGGACACGAGCCGGCCGCATCCGGGGCCCGGCACACCGGGGCCAGATCGACTCCCCAACGGCCATAGCGCGCGCCCAGAATGCCCGGTCCACGCCCGGAATAGCCCATGTTTTTGCCACGCGGTATTTCAATCAACGCCGGCAAGGCGACTTCGGGAGCAGTCGGCAGGGCATAGGCCAAGAGGGATGCCAGCGATGGCCATTCGAAGCGGCCGGCGCGGGGTCGGCCGATGCTGGCGTTGGTGTCCCCCGGCGGCAGTTCGGTGGTTCCGGTGTGCAGCATGTATGTGCAGCTATTGTGTTCGTTGCGGAACTGCCGCTCGGCCGGGTGGTGCATGGTCCGGACGATGGCGAACCGAGAGGCGCGCTGGGCCAGGCGCGGAAGGTACTCGCAAAAGCGAATTCCCGGCAGGGCCGTCTGGACGGTGCCGTAGTCGCCGCGGATAAGGTCGGGCGCCTCCGGCTTGGGATCGAACGTCTCGTGCTGCGACGGGCCGCCCGATTGGAAAATAAACACGACCGCTTTGGCCCGCGGCCGCGGCGTCTGCTGGCCGGCGGCCTGCGCTTCCAGCCGCAGCAAATCCCCCAGGCTGGTACCGAATAGGGCCAGGCCGCCAACTTGAAGCAGTTGCCGCCGGCCGATTTGCGGATGCTCGGCGGGATGGCATCCTCGCCGGTGTTGCGGATGCGCCATGACATTTCCCCCAGATGCCCGTCTCGGTCCGTGAATTCATTGACTTTACCATGAGGATATACGGAATGCCAACTTTTTTGTCCGGGGTCCCGGTGGGCCCGTCCTGGAAACACCTACCATGCGGGCAACCGCCTTTCGACCGAGGTCATCAAGGCAGACGGAAAATACAGAGCTCCGGGAGTGGGACGCAGCTCTTTTTTGAAGTGCCCACCGCCTTGGCGTGTGCCCCCCTCTTGAGAATGGATCGGACGGAGCGCAGTGTATGTGTAAACCGGTCTGACCCCAGCCCGCGCCGAATCTGTCATGATTGGCGTTGAGAAAAGAGAAAAGTTGGGAGTTCGCGGGAGCCCCGCCCGCCGGTAAAGTTCACAGCAGGTGGACTTGGTGGCGTTGCCCAACTCGTCGCCCGCACCGGCAAGCCCTTACTGATCAATTCCGCCACTGCTTTTGATCAGTACGGCACGATGTTGTAAGGCCTTTCTCATTTCCTCGCGCCAAATATGGCATGTCCGGTAAAACCGGGTTATAATGCGACCGCCGCTGGAGAATCTTCCTCATTGGTCCCGGCGTGCCTTATGGCTGAAGCCAACGAACCTGCTGCCGATCTTACCTCCTCCCCCGGCCAGGAAAGTCCGACGATTTCCCACGCGCTGGCGGCGGCGGATCCCTGGCTCAACGGTCCAACGATCCTCGAGCCGATCCCGGCGGAAAGAATCACTCCCTCTCTACCCGACTACGAAATCCTGGGCATTCTGGGGCGGGGCGGCATGGGCATCGTCTACCAGGCGCGGCACCGGAAATTGCAGCGGCTGGTGGCTCTCAAGATGGTCCGGGCGGGTAGCCACGCGGGCCCGGAGGATGTTCGCCGTTTCCGGACCGAGGCCGAGGCGGTGGCCCGCTTGCAACACCCCAATATCGTGCAGATCTACGAAATCGGCGAGCACGACGGCTTGCCGTATTTCTCCCTGGAGTATTGCGGCGGCGGCAGCCTGGCGGACAAGATCCGCGGCGCTCCGCTGCCGCCGCGTGCCGCCGCCCAGCTGGTGGAAATCCTGGCTCGAGCCATGCACGCCGCCCATCAGCGCGACATCATTCATCGCGATTTGAAGCCGGCCAACGTGTTATTGAGTGGGAGCGTGGGAGAGTTAGAGAGTGAGAGCGCCGAAGGACGCGGTCCAGCGCTCGCACTCTCCCACTCTCTCACGCCCAAGATTGCCGACTTCGGTCTGGCCAAGAAGCAAGACGCCGTGGGGCAGACGCAGTCCGGCGCGGTCCTGGGAACCCCCAGTTACATGGCGCCGGAGCAAGCCAAGGGCTTATCGCAAGACATCGGGCCTCTGGCCGACGTGTATGCCCTGGGCGCAATCCTGTACGAATGCGTGACGGGTCGGCCGCCGTTCCAGGCCGCCACCACCCTGGATACGATTTGTCAGGTCGTGCAGGACGAGCCGGTGCCGTTGCGGCGGCTGGTGCCGACCACGCCGCGCGACCTGGAAACCATTGGCCACAAGTGCTTGGAGAAAACCCCGGGCAAGCGCTATGCCAGCGCCCTGGAGTTGGCGGAAGATTTACGCCGTTTTCAGGCGGGGGAGCCGATCCAGGCCCGTCCGGTGGGCCGCTGGGAGCGGAGCTGGCGCTGGTGCCGGCGCAACCCGGCCCTGGCCGGCACCCTGGCCGCGGTGTTCGTGGTGCTGACGGCGGGCATTAGCGTGGCGTCGGTGCTGGCGGCCTTGGCCGCCGCCAACGCCCGCCAGGCGCGCGACAACGAAACCCGCGCTCTCAAAGCCGAGGAAGAATATCGCCACAAAGCCGTCAGCGAGGGACTGGCACGCACCGACGCGGAAAAGCAAAAAATCCTGGCCGACAACCATAAGACCGAGGCGCTTCGCCAACTCGCCCAGGCCCGCGCCAATCTGATGAATGCCCAACTCGCCCGCGTCGAGGCGGTGTATGAACGCGATCCGGGCCGCGCTCTGGCCCTCCTGAACGATACCGCCTTCTGCCCCATCGATTTGCACGACGCGGCCTGGCGGTTTTACGAGCGCACCTGCTCCCGCTGGCAGCGCCTTGTCTTTCGGCAGCAGGAGGGCGCCGTACCGGCCCTGGCCGTCAGCCCGGATGGCAAAACTCTGGCCATCCCCGGCGCGGACCGGACGGTAACTTTATGGGATACGGATTCCCGCCAGGTTCGCAGTATCCTGCGCGGCCATGGGGGACCCGTCCACACCCTGGCTTTCAGTCCGGACGGAACTCTCCTGGCTTCCGGAAGCGAGGATAACACCATCAAGCTGTGGGACCCGACGACAGGTAAGGAACGGACAACGCTCGCGGGCCATACTTCCCCCGTCATTTGCTTGGCATTCCGATCGTATGGCACATTGCTGGCCTCGGGAAGCAAAGACAAGACCGTCAAGCTGTGGGACGTGAGAAACGAGCAGGTCCAGACCAGTTTGCCGCATGCTTTGCCGATTACCTCCGTGGCCTTCAGCCCCGATGGGGAATGGTTGGCGTGCGGCAGCGGGGGCCAGGTTGCCCTGTGGGACGCGCGCTCCGGAAACCTTCGGTTCACATGGAAGGGCCACCCGCGGGTCACCGCCCTGGCTTGGAGTCCGAACGGCCAAGTGCTGGCATCGACGGGAGACGACACGGTGAAATTGTGGGAACGTGGCAGTGGAAAACTGCGCGCCACCCTTCGGGGGCCAACCCAGGCGATCATTTCCCTGGCTTTCAGCCCGGACGGCCAAACCGTGGCGGCCGGCAGCGAAGATCAAACGATCCGGTTTTGGGATACCGCCACGCAAGGGGAGCGGCTCGTCCTGCCCTCTGCCTGGACTCCCTTGGCACTGGCGTTTTGTTCGGGAGGCAGAATTCTGGCCTCGGTGGCCCGGGAAGGAACGGTGACCTTGTGGGACCTGTCCACCGGACCGGCGCTGAGCACTTTCGTGAGCCTGGCTCCGGTTACCGCGTTGAGTTTCAGCTCGGACGGCAAGACGCTGGCCAGCGGCAATGAAAACTGGACGGTGACTTTGTGGCACCTGGCCACGGGGCAGCCGCCGGCCATTCTGCTGGGCCATCTGGGGGCCGTCAATGCGGTGGACTTCGCGCCCCAGGGAACATTGTTGGCCTCCGCCAGCGATGACTGGACGGTGGCCTTGTGGGATACGGCCAAGCAGCGCCCTCGCGCGTTCCTGCGCGGACATCGCGAGGCAGTGCTGGCCGTCCGCTTCAGTCCGGACGGGACCCTTTTAGCTTCGGCAAGCCGGGACCGCACCGTGAAAATCTGGGAAACCGCCGGCGTGAAAATCCGCTCGACTCTGCAACACGAGGAAAGGCTAATCTGCGTTGCCTTCGGTCCGGACGGCTTGACCTTGGCTTCGGGGGGTGAGGAGGGCACCATCAGCCTCTGGAACCTGGCCAGCGGCCAGGCCCGCACCTGGAACGGCCATGTCGGCGCGGTCATGGCCCTCGCCTTTAGTCCGGACGGCAAGACCCTGGCCTCGGGGGGCCTGGATAAGACCCTCAAATTCTGGGAAACCGCCAGCGGAACTCTCCGACTCACGCAGTGGCAAGATTCGCGGATCTTGGCCCTCGCCTTCCGTCGCGATGGCAAGTCGCTGGCCAGCGGCAGCGAAGACCAACTGGTGCGCTTGTGGGACCCGACAACCGGCCAGGAACGCGTGCAACTGCGCGGGCACGCGGCCTTGATTCGCGCCGTCGCCTTTAGTCCCGACGGCCATTTGCTGGCCTCCGCCAGT
>CAZFGM010000165.1:0-12114 GCA_964518515.1 uncultured Alcaligenaceae bacterium
GCGCACGTCTTTTTCGCCGATGGGCACTTTGATGATTTCGGCGGGCTTGCTGGCGAGGAAACCGCGGTCCACGTTGATGGCGCCGTCGGCGCCGGTAAACAAAACGCCGCGGGCGCCGGGGCCGTGAATGACTTCGACCCCGCTGGCGTAAACATAGCGGACGCCGGTGGTCGCCTTGGGGTCCTTGGGGGGAATGATCTCGACCGGGCCGGACTCGTCCATGCCCAATCCCCACTGGGCGATGTCAAAGTGATGGGCGCCCCAGTCGGTCATCATGCCGCCGGAGTATTCGCGGTAGTTGCGCCAGTTGGGGAAATGCTTGTGGACGCCGCGCGGGCTGAGAACGGAGTTGTAGGGCCGCCGCGGCGCCGGCCCTAGCCAGCGATCCCAGTCCAGGCCCGGCTCGTCTTTCTCTTTGCCCAGGTCGCACGGCCGGCTCGGTGGGCCGACGTTGACGTGTACCGTCCGCACCTTGCCGATGCGGCCGCTGCGCACCAACTCGCAGGCCAGGCGAAACTCGTTCGACGACCGCTGCTGGCTGCCGGTCTGGAAAATCCGCTTGAACTTGCGGACGGTGTCCATCATCAGCTTGGCTTCGTGGATGGTCAACGACATCGGCTTCTCGCAGTAAATGTCCTTTCCGGCCCGGCACGCCTCCAGGACCAGAATGGCGTGCCAGTGGTCGGGCGTGGCGATCACCACGGCGTCGATGTCCTTGCGGGCCAAGAGTTCACGAAAATCGTTGTAGATCGAACACCCCTTGTACAAGCCCTTCTTTATCTGTTCGGCGTAGCGTGCCTCGACGGTCTTGCGGCCATTCTCGCGGCGGTTGCTATCGACATCGCAGACCGCCACGACCTGGACGTCCTTCTGGCCGAGGAAGCCGCCCATCAGGCCGCGGGCCTGTGTGCCCATGCCGATAAAGCCCAGCGTGATGCGTTCGCTGGCCGCCGGCTTCTTGTCATCGCCCAGGGCCGCGGCGGGAACGAGGACCGGCACAGCCGCCGCGGTCGCCGCGGAACTTTGCAGAAATTGGCGGCGCGTCATGCTGTTTTGTCGCTTGCTCATGGATTATCTCCGCTAAGGGTGGGGACGATTTCCCCCGAGGGTAACGCATCCCCTGGCAATTGCAAGGATTACTTTTTGGGCCAGAACAAAGCCGTGCGCGAAACGGCTAGCGGTGACCCCTTTCTATCGATTAGCAGATTTTTTATGTTATTGGGAGGTCGGTCACTCGATGCTAATAAAACAAAACCGCGAACGAAACCATGGCCGCCAACCTGACTCCCCAATACCTGGAAGCGGAAGCGGAATTCAAGAAGGCCCAGACCCCGGAGGACCGGCTGGCCTGTCTGAAGAAGATGTATTCGCTTTTGCCCAAGCACAAGGCCTCGGAGAAACTGCAGGCCGAGCTGAAAACCAAGATGAGCGACCTGCGCGAGGAAATCGAGCAGGCCAAGAAGCATCCGAAAAAAGGCGGCGTCAGCTACAAGATTCCCAAGCAGGGGGCCGGGCAGTACGTCCTCGTCGGCGGACCCAACGCCGGCAAGAGCCGGCTGTTGACCCGCCTCACCCGCGCCGCCCCCGAAGTCGCGCCCTATCCCTTCACCACCCACGAGCCCCACGCCGGCATGATGCCCTTCGAGGACGTGCAAGTCCAGCTCATCGATACGCCGCCCATCACCCACGATTACCTGGAAAGCTACCTGTCGAGCATGGTGCGGACGGCGGATGCGGCCCTGCTCTTGGTGGACCTGGGCGATGACGACGGGCCGTTCGCCGCCGAGGCCGTGCTGGAGCGGCTGGCCCAGGCCAAGACGGTGCTGGTGGGTCAACCGCCGGCCGTCAACGACAACCCCGCCATCCAGTACATCAGGACCGTTCTAGTGGCCAACAAGATCGACCTGCCCGGCGCCGCCGACCGCCTCGACGTGGTCCGCGATCTTTTCGGGGCGCGCTTTCCCGTGCACGTCATTTCCGCAGAGCACTGCACCGGTCTGGAAGATTTGCGAAATGTCCTGTACCAAACTCTGAACGTGATTCGCGTCTATACAAAGCAGCCGGGCAAACCGCCCGATTTGACGGCGCCGTTCACCTGCCCGGCCGGCAGCACGCTGGTCGAGATGGCCGCCCTGGTGCACCGCGATTTTGTCGTCAAGCTCAAATCCGCCCGCATCTGGGGCACCGGCGTCTTCGATGGCCAGCCGGTCAGCCGCGAGCATGTGCTGCATGATAAGGATGTTGTCGAGCTGCACATCTAGATCTAGCCTGCGAAACCCCGCACCCTGAAGGGCCCTGAAGGGTGCGGCTACCAGAAAAAAGAGTTTTCGGACAAAGCGAAAGAAGCCGCGTTCCGGCGGTGAGGAGCCGCCGGCCGCGGCTTGGAGTGGACCGGGAGATTGCCTCTTCTTGGTCCCGGCCCCGATTTCTTTCTTGGGGCGCCTTGCCTCCTCTGGGGAGGATTAGCCACCCTACTCCCAAGGAACTGTATAGCGCCGTAGTACAGCGCGCACTATTTTGGTACAGTTCCTTCGGGATGTCTCGCGGCGCAGCCGCGTGGGGGGTTATGTCGAATCTTTACCAATTGACGCGCTGGACCGCCTCGCCCACGCCCAGGCGATAGCAGAATTGCTCGAACACCGGGCGATACTTGGGGTCGGTGCTGTGCAGGTGCTCGGCCTCGGTGATCAGTTTCATCTTTTCCTGGCGGGGAATACCGGCGTGGTCGAGCGTTTGGATAAAGGGTTTCAGGTCCGGGGCGTAGACTACCAGCAGCTTGTGCTCATCGAACTGCACTTCCATCGGCCCGGTCGTGGACAGGGCGGCAATGCCGGTGCAGCCGTCGTGCAACAGAAGTTCCTCGAAGTCGTAGCAGTGGCTCTTGAGGACCGCCAGGTCGATGTGTTCGCGGAACAAATCTTGATGGCTGTTGCCGTCGGTGTCGTGGCTGGTTTCCAAAACGACATCGACGACCTCGCCGAGCGGGTCAAGTAGATCGAGGAACGCGTCAAACAGGCGTTCGCGGGAGACCGAGGCGACCAGCACGGGTACCTTGAAGCCGGCCTGGGTATCGCGATAGGTTTCGACGCGGAAGCCTTCGGTGGGCACCACCGGGCAGGTGAACGACGGCCGGATGGCGTCGGTCAGCCAGAAATCATCGTAACGGTCTTGCTGCAAGTGGGCGGCCATAGTTTCGGGATTCACGATTACACCCTGCGCTCGGGCAATAAAAGAGGGGACGGTTTTTTGCTGTCCGACCGCGGGGGAAAGCGGTGACTGTTGAAGTATAGTTCGCGTTTGGCTCCGCGGCCAATCGCCACGACAAATTCTACTCCCGCGTCCAGGCGGAAAATGAAAAGCATTGCGCACAGGCGGTTTGCGCGGCCAGGACGTTTGGTTTGGTGAAAGCCCAGGGACGGCCGTCCCTGGGCTTGGTATAGCGAGCGTCGCGGCGTAAGCCCGACGTGATTTATGGGTTTAGAGTCGGGGAAACACTTTCCGGAAGTTGGCTTGCCGCAGAAAACCACCCTTACCACTCACAATTCCACGTCGGCCTTACGCTTGCCGCTCCCCTTACTATTTCCCCCATTTCCGTTACCAGTGGTACAGCTTCCGTTTCCCTCCCAGAAGGGGGTTGCGACATTCCTTTGGAACCAGTAGTTTCTTGCTGGGGGCGTGTATGATTACGTAAATAGTAAACCGCTCCCGTCATGGGGCGGTTAAATCTGGGAATCCCGGTAAAAAGGAGAAGACCATGCGCGCCTGGTGGACAAGTTTTCTCGTGGGTATTCTGGCCACCGGGGCTTCCGCCGACGAACCGCAAGGAAAAACGGTTCTGGACCATTGGGAAGCCGCTTACCTCGAAGGCGGCAAAGCCGGCTTTGTCCACACTGCCGTCGTGGAAGTAACCTTTAACGGGAAGAAATATTACACCACCACCGTGGCCTTGCACCTCACCGTGAAACGCTTCACCGAAACCATTCAGTTGCGCATGGACACCGGCACGACCGAAACCGCCCAGGGAAAGGTCCTGGGCACGCACATGCGCCAGTATCTCGGCAAGGGGAAGATGCTCGAAATCACCGGCAAGGTGATGGGCAACGAATTGCAGCTTACCCTTGATAAAACCAAACCCCTCAAGACTGCCCCCTGGGACGATCAGGTGGTTGGGCTCTATCGCCAGCAAACCTTGTTCAAGGACAAGAAGATCAAGGCGGGCGATAAATTCAGCTACCGTAGTTTCGAGCCCAGCATCAATCTCGTTGTCACCATGCAAGTGGAAGTCAAGGATTATGAGGAAATCGACGTGTTTGGCGGGCGGAAAAAGCGGTTGCTGCGCGTCCAAGCCAAGCCGGGAAAAGTGCAGAATGTGCAGCTGCCCACGATTTCCCTGTGGCTGGACGATACCTTGACGCCGGTGCGCTCGGCGACCGATGCGCCGGGATTGGGCAAGATTGTTTTGTTCCGGACGAGCAAAGAACAGGCCATGGCGCCCGGCCAGGTGGCGACGCTGACGGATATTGGCATCAGTCAATATGTGTCGCTCCACCAGAAGATTCTGAACCCTTACCAGGCGAGGGCCGCCGTTTACCGCATCACCCTCAAAGATGATGACGACCCGGCCAGCGCCTTCGCGCGCGACGACCGGCAAAACGTCAAGAAAGTCAAGGGCCAATCCTTTGAATTACACGTGCGTTCCAGTCAAGGTCCGCAGGGCGGGGAAAATGGAGAAAAGGTGAAGGACGAATTTACCCAAAGCTCCTACTTTATTAACTGTGCCGACCCCCTGGTCAAAAAGCATGCCCGCGAAGCGGTCGGAGGCGAGAAAGATCCTTGGAAAAAAGCCCTGCGCATTGAAAAATGGGTATACCAGCACATGAAAGGGGCCAACCATGAAGCCCTGGCGCCCGCCGACCATGTGGCCCGCACCTTGCAAGGGGATTGCACCGAGTACGCCATGTTGACGGCGGCGATGTGCCGGGCCCAAGGCGTGCCGGCACGCACGGCGGTGGGCCTGATTTACGCGGATGTTCAGAAGGGGCCGGTATTTGCCTTCCACATGTGGACTGAAGTGTGGGTCCAGGGCCAATGGATTCCTCTGGACGCGACGCGCGGCCGGGGTTTTGTGGGCGCCACGCACCTGAAAATCACCGACCAGAGCTGGCACGACGAACGTACCCTGACGCCGTTGCTTCCTGTGGTTCGCGTGGTGGGCCGGGTATCCATCGAAGTCGTGAGTGCCGAATAATACCCGCAGGCGAGTCTTCGAGCCTGCGGGGTTTTGAGGTAGGACGGGTTTCCCAACCCGTCTTCTGACGTGTGGTGCGTTCAAACGGGTTGGGAAACCCGTCCTACCTCAATTTCTGGGAATCTTCTTGGGTTTTTTACTTGAGATTATGGAAACACTCCGATAGGTTGAGGGGTTAAGTCCGTCTAATAAGTGGGGCGCAAGCTCCGCGGCGGTCGTCGTTCTTGGGAAGAAAGGAACTCCCAAAACTGAACCGATGTTGACGAGAAAGGCATCTTCGCCAACAATACCAATCGTTCGAGATTCCCACCTCCTGGACAATTCCCGTGCACGATGTTGCCCATGAGAATACCGCTCGCGGAATAGGACCAGGCCCTTTTCGTCGGCCCAGGGTTTAAATCTCTGGGGCCGGCGGGTCCAGCTTGGTGTAGGCCTGTGAGGATTGTCGATGACGCAACGCCAGCGGAAAGCCACGGCCGGGACAACGGCGACTGCCGCAGTCGCGGTTGTGGAACCGCCGCGCCCGGCGGCGTTGCCCGAACCGGCCAGTCCTTATCCTTGGGAAACGTATTTTCGCCTTCTCTCTCCGTCCCAGCAGGAACAATTACTTGCTCTTTCCCGAAGGCAAGGGATTCTGTTCGCCCACCAGCTGCCTGGGCCTAATGGAAAAAGTGTCTCGGCTTCCGATCAAACCAGTCGCGCGAACCTGTTAAATCAGATTCTGGCCGGCCATTGTTCCCCTCACCCAGGGGGGAGAGGGCAGGGTGAGGAGGGCATTGCCGCGGAAGAGCTTTCCTGGGTGGATTCCGCCCTGGATGCCAACCAGCGCCTGGCGGTGGCGCGGGCCTTGACCACCCCCGATGTCGCGGTGATTGTCGGCTGGCCCGGAACCGGCAAATCGCGGGTGGTGGCGGAGCTTCTGACCCAGGCGGGCATGCGCGGCGACCGCGTTTTGTTTTTGGCCCCCACCGCCGCGGCCATCGATCATGTTTTGCCGCAAATCGCCCAGCGCGATGCCCTGTGCCCCCTCCGCTTACTGGAACCCAGAGAAGCGCTGGAAACACTATCTCCTGGGCTGCGAAGCATGACCCTGGGATTACGTCGGCAGGCGTGGAAAGACCAGGCCCTGGAACTGGCCCACAAAGGCCAGGTCCTCGCCGAAAGCCGCTGCCAAAAACGCCGCCAGGAAGAATCCCTTTGGCCGCGCTTGCAAAACCTGGTCGAACAGACCCAGCAGTTGGACCAGCAACGCCACGACCTCCAGCAGCGAAAGTCCCACATCGCCGATGCCGTGGCCCAGGAAATCGCCGACCAGGGCCAGGCTCCGGCGACTGTCCCGGCCAGCACTTTCGCCAATGAAGTGCTGGGCCATCTGGCACGCCATCAAGAAACCGGCGACCGGCTCCGCCGCGCCCGCGAGGGCGCCGAACAAGCGGGGAAATCCGCTTCCAAGACCCTGGCCGACCTGGAAACGCGCCTCGGGCAACTACGGCCTCTTGCCGAAGCCAAACAAAAGGGCCGCTGGTGGTCGTGGAAATGGTGGCGGGCCACCTTCCGCGGCAAGGTCGTCGAGCAGTTGGCCGACCTGGAGCAGCAACAGCGCGAAGCCCAGAACGCCCTGACCGCTGCCAAAGCCCAGATCGAGGAACTCGCGGACCAAACCCGGCACGGGGACCAGGAGTTGCAAGCCAACCTCGAGCGCGTGCAAGCGGCCGAAGTCCAGCGCCGCCTGGAAGAAATCCAGGCCCAGGAGAACCCCCTTCAGCTTGCCTTGGACCAGTTGGACCAGCAATGGGCCGAGGCGGGTCGCGGCCTCGAATCGGAGCTGCCGCCCGCCGCACGCACGGAAGAAGCTTTGGACGCCGCCCGCCTGGCCTGGCAAGACCAGTTCCATCACGATGAAGAAACGTGCCAATTCGCCCGCCAGTGGCTGGCCTTCTTGCAACAACCCGGCGACCACCTGGAGGAACGCTTCCACTCCTGGATCAATGTGGTCGCCGGCACCATCGCCGCCTTCACCCAGGATCAGCATTTCGGAAACTCTTCCCGCGAGGAAATTTTTGATCTCCTCGTCTTGGAGGAAGCCGACCAGATCACCGAAGCGGAATTCTTGAAGCTGGCGCGGCGGGCGCGCCGCTGGGTGCTGATCGGAGAACCGGGCCATCCTTTTGGCTGCGTGGGGCAGGGCGCTGGCCTGCAAGATCTCACGGCAGCTCAGCGGCCTGCCTCACGAGATCTCGGTCCCGCCACGTTCTTACAAAAATTGTGGCACCAGTTACACTGGGACCCGCGCCGCCTGCCCTTCGCCTGGGGCCGTGATGGTGATCGTCTGTGCTGCCGGTTGCGCCTGGTGCCGGCCGAGCAACGCCGCTGGCTGGAAACCGAACGCGTGGCCGATTCCCCCGACATCGAGCTGCGCATCCTGTCCTTGCCGCGCCTGGCCCCGACTCTGGCCGAGGTGGTCTTCCCCGCCGCCACCACTCTTGCCCAGGCCAAGGCCTTCATCTACCGGGAGCTTCAAGAAGTCCCGGTGCAAGCTCCCGGCCGCGCCGCGACCCTGGAAGAACATCCCGATTTCCTGCGCCTGCGCCTGGCCGACGATTCCAGCGAACCCACCCTGACCGTCGTTTTGGAGCAAGGAATCCGGGAAAGACTGCTGGCCGACAATAGGGACGGCAATGGCGATGCCGCCGCGCTCTGGACCGCCCAGCTGGAATTCGACAAGTCGGCGGGCTGGACACGCGTGCGCGTGCTTGCCTGGGCCGGCCAGCATCTGCACTACCGCGACCTGGGCCGGACGGCCTGGCTGCCGCTTTCCTACCGCATGGAAGCCGGTCTGGCCGCCTGGATATCCGACGTGATTTTCGGCGGCGCCCTGGCCAGTCGCAAGGCGGCTCTGGAACCCTCACCAAACGGCCAGGCGATTCCCGTCGTCTTCGTGCCGGTGCCGGCGCCCCGCAAAGAAGATGGCCGTTCTGACAGGCGCAAAGGTTCCGCGCGCTCCCCTGCCTTGTCCCGCGAAGGGGCCGGCTTGGAGCAAGATCTGGCCGTGCCGCGCCATGGCGACCGCTTACCCAACGACTTGCGCCCGCATCTTCCCAGCCACGGCGTTGTCAATTACCTCGAGGCCCAGAGCCTGCTGCGCAAGCTGGAAAGTCTGGCCCGCCAGAACACCTCGTTGGAACCGATCGCCGTTATCGCGCCTTCGGCGGCCCAGGTGGAATTGCTCCGCCTCTTGATCAGCCGCTCGAGCTATCTTTCGGCGCTGCCGGTGGAAATTGGCGTGCCCGCTTCTTTCCGCCACCGCGAATTCGGCTTGGTCCTGATGAGCCTGACGCGGAGCCACAATCACCGCGCGGTTTCCTTCAGCGACGCGCCGGCCCAGCTCATCCAGGCCCTGACCCGCGCCCGCCGCCAACTCGTCATCTTCGGCGATCCCGGCACCCTCCTGCGCCGCAGCCTGTGGCAAGGCCGCGTGGAACCCCTCGATGAAACCGCCTCGGCTCGCGAAGCCCAACTGATCGGCGACCTCGTCCGCTACCTGCACGGCCAGGGAAAACAGGCCTGGGCTTTTCGCATGGAGTTGCCGGGGTAAAAAAACCGCGTCGAAGATTCGGCTCTCACTTGGGTGCGGGCAATCGATATCCCGAGTTCGACCGCGGACTTTTTGGTGGATTGTAAAAACCCTGCCTGCCGTCCGAGCCGGAAGCGTAAGCGACGGCCCAAACCGACCGTCGCTTACTCAGATCGCGACGCTGGCCAACTCACTTGGGGGCCGGCAAAACTTTCAGCACCTTGCCCCGCTGGCGGTTCAGGTGTTTGTGCAAATCTGGCGGCGACATGCCGGAGCTGAGCAGGCTGGCCGCCATACCGGCGGCGAAGCAGGCGGACACGCTGGTCCCGTAGGCGCCGCCGGTTCCTTCCGGACCGATCTGCAACGCATCGTAGGCCAACAGAGGCGGATGCCGGTAGAGGTCGAGGTTGGCGGGCGGCCCGGTGGGACTGTACGACTGAGTTTTATCGTCGAAGTTGGCGGCGCCGATGGTATTAACCGCGCGGGCGTCGGCGGGTATTCCCAGCGTGCCGATTTGGGTGGCGTAGTCGCGCCAGATCGGCCGGCCCATCAGGCGATGCGGCTCATCCACCACGTGCGCCAACAGGCGCGTCCGCAGTTCCCAGGTTTTTTCCATGCCCGGCAGCGAGACCGTCTTCGGCGGCCGGATGCCCGTGGCTACCAGGCCTTCCTCGCGGTGGAGCACCGGCCGGCCGTCTTTGTCCTCGCGCAATTCCCATGCCGTGGGAAGCTGCCGCTCGATGCGCACCGCATAGCGGCCCGGTTGGTCCACGGTAAACTCCAGCGTCTGTTCGTAGATCGACCGCGTCGGGCGGTTGTCGAGCCGCTGGGGCAAGCCGGACGACTGGGCCACGACTTCCAGCGAATCGCCGGCCAGAGTTTTTCCTTCCGGATCGCGCTGGCGAAGCACGACCAGCCGCAATGGGGCCAACGGTTGGCGATAATGATCGTCCTCGCCAGGCCGGATGAAATAAGCGGGATCGTGTGGCTCGCCCCATTGCAGAGACAGGCGGACGCGCGTCTTGGCCGGCAAATCGAGCGTGCGATCGGCTTCATACGGTTGCCAGGCGAGGAAACTGAGCTCGTGGCTCCACTGCCCTTTTTGCAGCGGCGTCTGCGGCGGGGCGAACTCCATGACGCCGTTGCTATCGTCATCGTGAAAAAAGCCGTTCCAAGTCTGGCCGCGCACGTTGCCCGCCGACTGGAACCAGAGAAGATCGTGAAGCGCGGAGCGCGGAGAGTAAAGTGCCGGCAAGCGGCGCTTCCCCCCTTTATCAAGGGGGGGTAGCGGGGTGTCGAACCACTGGCTCAGGGGACTGAGCTGTGCCAGGGGATAACCATCGTTCCAAACCAGCGGCGTCGCCGCCAGGCGGATGCCCTTAAGCCCTTGGATTTCTCCAAGGAACTTCCAGAAGCGGTCCTCTTTGTTCTTCAGTATCTTTTCTTCCAGGTCCTGATAGGTCAGCCGTTGCAAGGACCATTCGCGCGCGCTGAAAATCCAGCCGCGCAGCGGACCGAGAAATTCGAAATCGCGCATCAGCTCGGTGTCATCGGTAAAGTCATCGAGGATGGCGCGGCGCTCCTTGAGGATTACCTGGCGCTGCGCGCGCAACTCGACCCAGGCGCTGAGAATCTCGTCGCGGCGGCGATCCAGATGCTCGACAAAGGCCTCGCCAGCCAGCCGCCGCAAAACCTGGTGTATTTGAAAGGGCGCCGTCCCATCGATGCGGATCAAGACCAGCTCGGCCTCGGGCGCCGCCAGGGCGGCGGCCAGGGCGCACTGCGTCCCATGGCCGAGCTGCTTCGGGTCGCCGGCGGCCGGATCGGGATACAGCGCGGCATTGCGCTCGGTGGTCAAATCGACCAGCTGGGTCTTGGCGGGAAGTTGCTTGCTCCGGATCATCTCTTCGTAGCCGCGGAAGTCGGTGTCGATTATGGCCAGGCGCACGCCTTTGCCGCGGAATCCTTTTTTATGCAATTCATCCAGGCCGGTTTGCTTCAGGGCGCGGGCGTTGTCGGCCTTGATTTTCACTCCGGGATCAACCTGAACGCGGGCCGGCGCCGGCAAACGCACGGTGGAGACGTTCGGCAGAGAGGCCAGGGTCGGCACCTGATTGACGGGGACCAGGCCGGTGACAAACTGCCCCAGATGGCCCTCGATGAACAGGTTGGGGGCGGCCCGGAGCAAGCTTTCCTTCCACAGGTTAGCGGGGTCGGGCGGCAAGGCCAGGACCACCTGGACGCGAACCACCTTGTCGGCCAGGGCCTTGTCCTTGACCAGGGTCCACAGGTCCGGGGTGATGTGGTTGAGAAAATCCGGCGTCCGTTTTTCCGGCAGCGGCAGGGTCGCCAGCGGCTCGGCATCCGGCAGCACCTCGACGATGCGGATAGGCACCGCCTGGCGCAGGGGTGATGGCAACGCCCGGTCATCCAGATCGGTGGTGAACCAGCCCGTAGGTTGCCGGCGCAGATCCTTGACCAGAAGGTCCACCATGCCGGCCGGTATGGTGCCGGCCAGGCGGGTGAACGGCCGGCCGCTGTGGCCGTGATGATCGTAGCCGACTGCTTCGCGAAACCCGAGCGTGGCCAGCAGCACCCGCACCTGATCGGCCAGCTCGCGCTGCCGATCCGCACGAAACCCGGCCGCCAATTCCAGGCGGACGCGCACCGGCTTGATCAGGTCATCCGGGTCCGGGTCCTTCCAGTCCGCGGGTTTGAGCACGAGGCCGGCGACGTGGCCGTGCTCCAGAATTTTCAAGGCCTTGCCCGAAGAAATCACCCCTTCCAGCCGGTCCTTGCCGGGATCTTCCTGATCGGTGTACGGCAGCTGATCGAGGAGGCTCTCCTTAACCTTGGGTTTTTTTTGAGGCAGTAATTCGAAATCCAGGCTTTCGAGGTGCTTGATCAGGGAGCGGTAAACTTCCACGTGCGTATCCCGGACCGCGATGATGCGATAGCGAATGAGGACCCGGTATTTTTCGGGCGGCGGCGGCGACGCCGGCTGGGCCCACAAAGGCCCAGTGCACAGAAACACCCACAATAGCAAAGCCGATCTCATGCGATAGCTCGACCCCAGGATGGCGGCTTATGCCGTTTGTTCCATTGTTGCCGGAAAAATCAAGTTTGCCAAGAGTGCGGTTTCAGCAAACACAGGCGCACCCTGCTTCCATCGTTATCGGTTCGGTTTAGGTTTCGCGCTCGCACAAACCTGGCAACGCTTGGCTGGATTCGGCGTGCGCTAAACGTAAACCAGACCCGCTTGCAGGAATCGGCAAAAGACATAAGCAAAACA
>CAZFGM010000166.1:0-12112 GCA_964518515.1 uncultured Alcaligenaceae bacterium
GATTGGAAAAAAAGGAAAAAGGAAATCCTTATGGATCGCTTTGCCCGCCTGGAAGAGTTGAAACGCGAGTGGACCGACCAGTATGTCCAGGTCAAGCCGGAGCGGCAGGAGTTGCAACGTTTCGCCGGCATCGTTGGGCGGGTCGTCACCGTGAATTACAGCGGCAAGGCGCTCATCGATTTCCAGGACGGCGGGTGGTATGACGTGACGGCCTCGGAGGAGTTTTTAACCAAGCTCGACAAAGCCGAGGGTGCCGCCAAGTACAAGAATGTCAACAGCGCCCAGCCGATTCCCGAAAAGCAGGGCGCTTGATTGGGATGGCTTTATGGGTTCGTAGTGGGGGCTTCCGCCCGTTTATCCTCACATAACGGGCTGAAGACCGCACTACAAACCTGGCCCTCAACAGGGTGCTTGTTCTTGTCCAGCACTTCGTGCAGATAACCGAGAAATTCCTCCTCAAAACGGCGCGTGGCAAACCGCAGGGCCCGGCGGCGCGCCGTCCGCGGGTCCAGGTCTTGGTCGTTTTTTTCCAAGATTTTCAGACCGTCGATCAGATCTTCCACAGTCTGATTCTCGAACCATACCCCGGTGGGTTCCGCGGCGAAGGAGTGCAGGGGCACGACCGACTCGCTGGCGCCGCCGCGGCCCAGGGCCAGCACCGGCGTGCCGCAGGCCATCGCTTCCACCGGCACCAGGCCGAAATCCTCTTCCCCGGGAAACAGCAAAGCCCGGCAGCGACGCATCTGATCGCGGACCACCGCGTCCGGTTGCCAGCCACGGAAATGAACGGTCGGCCCCGCCAGGGCCTTCAAGCGGCCCTCTTCCGGGCCGGTCCCGAGAACCACCAGCGGCCGCTGAAGCTGATTGCAGGCTTCAATCGCCAGATCAATTCGCTTGTACGGCACCAGCGCCGACACGACCAGATAGTAATCCTCGCGCGGCAAGTGGGCCGGGCGGAAAAAATCCGTGTCTACCGGCGGATAAATCACCCGACTGGCGCGGCCGTAACAAGCGCGAATCCGCTGCTGCACGGTCTTGCTGATGGCCACGAAGTGCGTGACCCGGTCGGCGGTGCGGCGATCCCAGGTTTGCAAGCGATCCAGCAGCCAGCGGCGCAGCCGGCCCCCTTCATAATCCTGCCGCTGGTGCCAGGCATAGCGCATGGGAGTGAAACAGTAGCAGACGTGCGGCACGCCGCGCGGCGGCCGCGCCGCCTTGGCCACGCAATGGCTCAGGCTGACGACCACGTCGCACGCCGGCAGCCGCCAGCGCGCCGCCAAGGGCATAAGCGGCAAAAGATAGCGGTAATAGCGGTGAACCTGGGGAAGATAATCCAGAAAACTCCCCTGCGCCTGCAGACGCTCGATGGCGTCGCAGACGGACCCGCGGCGGTGCAAGACATGAAAGAGCCGGGCCCGCGGAAAGCGCCGGCACAGCACCTCCAGGCACTTCTCGCCGCCGCGCATGCCCGTCAGCCAGTCGTGCACCAGCACCAGGCGAAAGTCGGCATCCATGCGTCGCGTCCCGAAGCCGGTTTATTGCTTCTGACAAAAGTAATAGCCGGTTTTCAGATTGTAGCCGCAGGCTTCAGCCTGCGTTTTTCGGTCCCGACGTCGGTCCCGACGCAGGCTGAAGCCTGCGGCTACCGGACGGCGGCTACCGGACAGCGGCTACCGGACATTACTTTTGTCAGACGCAATAAACGTCGTGAGGAAAAACCCAGTGTACGCAGGAAGGTGCAGCGGGGGAAGAGAAGATTACGCCGCCTGACGCGGCTGGAGGCGAACCGGTTCCAGAACGCCGGCGACGAAACCGAAAAACGCCTCGGCAAAGCGGCGCGGCTGGAAACGCAGCGCCTGCCGTCGCAGCGCCGCCGGATGGAAGTCCCGCGCGTGCGCCTCGAACCTTTCCAGACCGTCGGCCAGGCAGTCCGGAGTTTGTTCGTCGAACCACACGCCGGTCGGCTCGGGGCCGCCGAGCGGCACCACCGTTTCCGTGGCACCGCCCCGGCCGTAGGCGATCACCGGCGTGCCGCACGCCATGGCCTCGACCGGCACGATGCCGAAATCTTCCTCACCGGGAAACACCAGGGCCTGGCAACGGCGGAGATGATCGCGGACCACGTCGTCGGGCTGCCAGCCCAGAAAGTGGATGGTCGGGCCGGCCAGGGCGCGCAGCTTCTTTTCCGCCTGCCCGGAACCGATGACGACCAGCCGGCGGCGCAATTGATTGCACGCCGACACCGCCAAATCCAGGCGCTTGTACGGCGCCAGGGCCGACACCGCCAGGTAAAAGTCCTCGCGCCGCACCGCTGCCGGCGTGAAAAAATCCGTATCGACCGGCGGATGGATGACCGTGCTCGATCGGCCGTAGCAGTCGGCGATGCGCCGGGCCACCACCTGGCTGTTGGCGACGAAGTGCGTGACCCGGTCGGCGGTTTGCCGGTCCCAGGTCCGCAGCTTCCGCAAGAGGCCGTCGAGCAGCCAGCTCTTTAACCCTTTCTTGCCGTTGCCGAAATACGCGTCGCGCAGGTGCCAAGCGTAGCGCATGGGGGTATGGCAATAGCAGACGTGAGGCACGCCCTCGGGGGGCTGGGCCGCCTTGGCCACGCAATGACTCGAGCTGATCAAGATATCGCAGGAGGGAATTTTCCAACTCGCCGCCCACGGCATCAGCGGCAGCAAATAGCGGTAATAGCGCTGCACCCAGGGGAAATATTGCAAGAAGCTGGTTTTGGGCCGGAGTTTCTCGATGGCCGGACTGACGGAGCCGCGCTGGTGCAGCAGGGTAAAGAGGCGGGCTGCGGGCCAGCGCCGGCACAAGACGTCCAGCACCTTTTCGCCGCCGCGCATGCCCGTCAGCCAGTCGTGGACGAGCACCACCCGCAAGTCTTGCCTGCGCGCCATGCCTTCTCCGTTCCGTGACAAGTCCCTCTTCTCCGGCGGGGGACTGTAGCGTGAGACGGGAAAGCGACAAGGGCAAGTTGATGTGGAGAAAGCGAAAGACAGCTAACCTAGGCTTCCCAGGCAGGCGCAGAATAGCTCGCTCGACGGTTTGGCGGGACCAGATCCGGGTTGATATTTCCAGGTCACCCGATTTAGCCCGATTTAGCCCGGCATGCGTCGATTGCCAAGATTCAGCCAGACGGGCAATTTTGGATTGATGACTCGGCGCGGACGCTGTACGATACTTTTCAGAAACGAGGATTTGCCATGTTCAGCCCCCAAGCCATCAAAGCGCGTTTGAACGAAAAGCCATTCCATCCTTTGCGAATTATTATCAGCGAAGGGTTAAGTTATGATATCTATCATCCCGATCTCGTTTGGGTCGGTTGGAATGATCTCATGGTTGGCTTCGCCAGCCCGGAACATCCAACAATCTATGACCGGACGATTCGAATCGCGATGTCTCATGTTGTCGGCCTGGAAGATTTGCCGGCCAAGTCTTCAACGCATAATGAACCGGCCTAAGGGCACCCGCAAGGCGGGGCCCCTTAGCGGACCACCGGGCCGATCACCCGGGTATTGTACTGCCGGCGATATTCGTCATGAGCCGGCGTGCGCGGATAGGCCTCGCCCAGCCCGTAGGGAAAATTCTTCATGCCGTGGAAGGGCAACGGCTCGACCGTGCCGCCGCTGGCGGTGAAGGGGCCGCAATCCTTGCAGTAACCCCAGGTCCGCAGCACGTAACTGCGCGTCCAGCCCGCCGGCGGCGGCGGCAAGCCGTCCGCCGCAAAGGAAACCGTGACTTCGTCTCCTGGCCCGAATATCACAAAGCGGTCGTCCCGCTCGTGCAGCAATGCGGTGACGTCGCCCAGCTTGGTCAGCTTGCCCGACAGCCGGGTCACCGGCACGCGGTCCAAGCGATCGTAATTGAACTGAATGGCGGCCTGGCCGTCGGGGGAAAACTCCTGCACGCAGCCGCGCGCTTCCAGCGTGGCTTTCTGCACCGCCAGGGGCGTCGTCCGGATTTTCGAATTCACCGGAGCTTGCGCGCCCGCAGGAATTCGCTCCAGGATCGGGGCGACGAAGATCTGGTCCCAGAAGACCTGCATGTTGGTGCGCAGCCTGAGGCGGCACGCCGGGCCGTGCACGTGACCGGTCAAGTCCATCACCATGCGCCGCGGCAACCCGGCGGGAAAACCCGCTTCCTGCCGGATCATCCGCCACTTGCCGTCGGGGCCCAGCCGTTCCAGGCACGGCGGTACTAGCGCCACCCCCGCCTGCGTGGCTGCCCAGATTGACTCAGGGTACGGATAGTCGGTCCAGCCCGCCAGGCACAAGGCCACGGGGTCCTTCGGACCCAGGTGGCTCAGCCGGTCGCCGAAATCCAGCTCGACCCAGTGCTCCTCGGCAAAACCCAGCCACGAACGCTTGGCGAACCCGTCCACCATGGCCCGGTCCCAGTGCCGCAAGACGGCGGTAACGTCCCGGCCCTGGTGATCGACGGCCTTGACGGGATGAATCTCCTGGCCGGCGGCATGAACGAGCAGGTCCTGCGACGGGCCGGGGATGGCGAAGCGCTCGTCGGGCTGCACCTTGAGTTCCTGCGGATGGTCCACAACGATGAGCTGCAAGCGATCCAGATAGGTGACTTCGTCTCGCGATTCTGATATTTTCAGAACAAACCGGCCATCCTGGGGAACGAGTTGGTGACTTTCGATGAGGAGGGATTCCTCCGGCCGGGGCGGGCGATGGCTGCCATCGGGCAAGGACTCGCCTATCGCACCGGCGCCCAGAAAATCAGTCACAAAAACAAAACGCTCGCCATTCCAGGTAAAGAGGATCGGACAGGAATTATTTAAACGTTGGAGATGGAATACGGTCGCAAGCTGGTTTGCGGGTAAACTCATTTCGGCCTGCCAGGTGCTATCCAACCAGCGGATGCGGAGCACATCGGCTTGGGCATGCAGGCCCAGGCCCAAAAGGGCCATTCCTTCTGATTGGCCCAGGCCCCCGGTTAACGTGGTCATTTCAAGGCCCGACCACAACCCGCCGGCCTGGGCGATTAGCCGAGAACCATGACCTTCGGCGTTGCAGCGCATCTTGTCAGGCCGGTAATGATAGCCGACCAACCGGACGGGTAAACCGTGGTTGCCATTGCCTAGGCTGCGGCGCAGGCTCAGGCCGGTTTTTTCGGACCAGGTGATAAGATCGGGGATCCAATCGCCGTCCAGGTCGGCGGCGGCCACAGCCACCAGGTCCTTCGGCCAGTCCGAGTCCGGGCCAAGCCCTTCGGGGACCACCACCAGCCGCTTGCCGTCATTGTGGAGGTAAACCGGCCGCCCTTTGTCCGTCAGGCCAACCACATCAGTCCGGCCGTCGAGATCCAGATCGATGGCTTGCGCTTGCCGTAGCGGCGGCGAGTTGGTATGGCCCGCCGTGAACCATTTGTCGAAATCCTTTTCCTTGCCGGGATGATTAATCAAAAGTAACGGCGCTTGGCCCGGTCCGATCACAAACATATCGGAGCGCTCATCGCGATTGAAGTCGAGCACCACGGCCCCATTCCACTTTCCTTTCGGCAAGATCTTGTCGGGCCAGTCCTTGGCCCGAAACCTTAACAAGCGGTCGTTGAGAACCAGGCGGGCCGGCCCGGCGTCACCGAAGAGCACCACGTCCAGGTCGCGATCGCCATCCAGGTCGCTGACTGCCAGATTGATCGCGGCCATGGCATACTCGGGAAAGCCGGTTTGCCCAGGGGCCTTGCGAAACTTGGGTCGTAAGGGCTTTAGGTTCAGGGGCGCTAGCTCCCTGATTCCATATTGACCGGTGGCTTGGCGGAGTTTTTCTTGGTTGGTCGGGTTCGGCAGGGCTTCGCCGACATTGAGATAAAAAGCCCAACCCGGTCCTTTTTGTGGGTTGGTTAAATTGGCCAGGGCTTCGGCCGCCGTGGCCCCGAGCTGGGCGATCAACAAATCCAGGTCGCCATCTTGATCGATATCCACAAAAGCCGACCCCAAACAAACTGAAGTTATTTCGTCCAGACCGGCCTCCCGTGTGACGTCGGCAAACTTCCCTTCCTTGCCTGGAACATTCCGGAACAGCTTTGGTCCGCCGACCCCGGTGATCAAAAGATCGGGATAGCCGTCGTTGTCGAAATCGCCCACGCAGCAGCCCAGGCTGACGCGCGGACCGCCCAGGCCGGCTTTGGCGGTCACGTCCTCGAAGACGCCCTGGCCCCGATTGGCCAGCAGCAGGTCTTCCACCTGCCCGTTGCGCACCACGGCCCCGAGCAGGAAGATATCCGGCTTGCCGTCCTTGTTGTAATCGAGAAAGACCAGGGTGCCGCCGAAGCGCTGGCGAACCGCGCGGCGCAAATCGGCTTCCGGACCTTTGAAATCGGCCTGCGTCGCCCAGCGCGTGCCGGGGGCCAGCCGGACCTGGAACTTGTCCGCGACTTCGAACAGCGGCAGAGGGGCGCCCTTCTCCACCTCCTGGGGAATTCGGCCGATGACTTCGGTGTAGCGGCCTGACTGGGAATACGGTTCTCCGGCCACCACATCCGCATAGGCTAGTTTCAATTTATCCTGGAGTTTTTGCAAAGCCTCCGCTTGGGCCTTGGCATCCTTACGTCGCAATTCCTGGGAAAGGGCATAGATTGCCCCTGCCAGATAGGGATTGCGGTCCACGGCTTTCTGGAAACATTCCAGCCTTTTGGTAGATTTCTGGGGCAGCGCCAAACCTAAAAAAAACCAGGCGTGCGCGTCGGTCGGATCGAGCTCGGTTACCCGCTCGAAGTGCTGGACAGCCTCCCCGGCCTTTCGGTACTTGAAAATAACTCCAAGGCAATGATGAGCATGCAAATTGTCCGGATCGTCCTTCAGAATCTTTTGAAAGATTGCCACGGCCCGATCCAGATCCTTAGGGGGTAACTTGCCTACTCCCGCGGCGTTTAACAGAGCGATCCCCAGATTGATCTGCCCGGGTCGCCACTTCGGGGCCATAGCCGTCACTTTTTCAAACGCCTCGACGGCCTTGTCGTATTCGAACCGCTCCATGTAGCCGATGCCGCGGTTGTTCGCGTGCAGGACGGCCACCATATCGGCCTCCCGCTCGTAGGACCGCAACCACCACACCGTGGCCCCGATGCCCGCGGTCACCACCACGAGAACCACGACAAATCCCCGGCCGCCGGAAAAAAATGTGGACATGGTTGCACCTTTTTGATTTCAGATTTCAGATTGAAGATTTAATATGCAGCTTCGCCCGGGCGATTGCCTGTTCATTTTTCTGTACGCTCAGCGGCCCGTCCTGGCCCAGATGGCACGGATAAATTCCCTGGCGATAGGCCGGATAGGCTTCCGTGCGCAGGTGGGCGAGCATGTGGTGGCCCAGCCGGCGCTCGCGCTCAGCGCGAAGCGACTCCAGATGAATAGGGCCGACGACGATCTTTTCGCCCGGTCCCGGATCGGCCTGGGCCAGGATGCGGCCGTCGTAATCGACCAGCATGCTGCCGCCCGGCCAGGTGAACGGCGGATAGCGGTCGGCGGCCGCGCCCTGGTTGGCGGCCACCACGTAGGCCAGGTTCTCCAACGCCCGGCAGCGATTGACCACCGTCCACCAGTCCATCGGCGGCGTCGCGCCCCACGGGTCCATGTACGCCGACACCCGGATCAAGACCTCCGCCCCCTGCAAGGCCAGCTGGCGGATCGCCTCGGGGAATAGCCAATCGTAACACGTGGCCGCCCCCAGGCAACCGATTTCCGTGTCCGCCACTGGAAACAGCGGCTCGTCGTAGCCGGGCAGGTCGTGCGGGCTGGCGTGCACTTCCCACGGAATCCACGGATGCACCTTGCGATAGCGCGTGCGCAGGCCCTCCGGCCCGATCAGGCAGGTGGTATTGAACACGGCGTCCGGATAGCGCGGGTCGTGTTCGAGAAAACTCCCGGTCTGAATGTAGACGTTGTGCTCCTTGGCCTTGGCGTGATAGCGGTCGGTATGCTCGTTGGGAATGGGCACCGCCAGGCGATCGCGCAACTCCTCGACCGTGAGATAAATGGGAGCGGCGTGGGCAAATTCCGGAAAGACGACCAACCGCACCGGCGCGAACGGGGCGTAGCCGACCACGGCCCGGTCGATCATGGCCAGCATGTGTTGCACGTTGCGGGCGATGCCGCCGCGGTCCTTGGGATTGGCCAGGTCGGTCTGGCAGGCGGCGGCGTAGTAGAAGGGAGCGGCCATTGGAATTTTTTCCCCAGCGCAAGGAGCCGATTCTCAACGGGGATAATAGCCGGCGCGGATCAAATCAGTGCGGAGGGCAACCACATCCGGCCGATTCAACAGCAGAAGCTTCACCGTCACGCGACCTATGGCCGTCCTTGGGATGATCAGGCTTCCATCTAACCGAAAATGCCTCTTCCATCTATCCCGTCGTGGGTGAAATAGGCGCACCACCTGACCTGTTTCGAAATCAAGGGAAGAAAGGTCACTTCCTTTACAGCGATTGCAAAAAAAACAGGACCAGGCCAGGTTTCCTTCCTCGGTTTGCCCACCGTGTTTGACCGCAATGATATGGTCCGGTTCATGGGGAAATAGCGAATCTTCTTCATGGAGGAGACAATACTCACATTTCCTCCCGGATCGTTCCCGGACAAGAGCACGCAATCTGGCGGGGACGACCTCACTCATGGTTGCGATTCTCTTTTTTGGAACGTAAACGGGCTTTGACGAGGCGCATCAACGATTCGATGAAAACGAATTGATCTAACTCCCACCGCTCGAATTGAGTAATGCTGCCGTCCTTGCTTTTGCGGAGCAAATCCAAGGCCAGCTGTTTCAGCTCCAAGGACGGTCGGTAATTCAGGAGTTCCTTGCGCGAAGGACAGGAAGCCAAGAGATCAACAATTTCATCGACCAGAAGGGAGGTTTTTTGCATTGTGGCCATGGTCATTCCTATGCAGAGAAAATCATACTCGTGAAGCCAGCCAACGATCCAGAGACTTGCCGCTTTCCCCGCTGCGCTGGCGGGCCAGCAATCCCCGACGCCAATGTGCTCATCCAGGTCCGGCCATTCTATGGCGTAGCCGTCCCCCAGGAGTTGCCAGTTTTTGCGCTCGTCATCTGTGCCGTGTTGCAGCCGTGGGTACCAGGCCAACGGGATCGACAGGATTCGGCCATCCTCCAAGTCCACGATAAGCCGGTCAGCAGCAATCGTCACCTGGACGGCGCGAGGTTCATGCTTAAGGACCAAAGTAGTTTATCCTTCTTCGGCTCCTCGCTTCTCACCTCTTGATAGAGAGCCGAAAAATTGGCAAGGGCGCTTTGGGTCTCAAACCGGTCTGAAAGCTCTGTACATTGCTTGCATTGATGACTAGGATACTGAGATCGAAATCTTACACCGCAGCTTTGGCATTTGTAGCAATTCAACTTCGTGCTGGCGAACTTTGCTATCCTGTAGGCGGTAAGTGCGCCCAGCACTGACGCTAACAGAACTACTACGATCCTGCCGAGCGGACTGTTGGCGACGAAAAGGCAGACACCGAGTAACCCCGCAAGGACCGTCCAACCTATAGCTCCACCAATCATCATTGCCAAAACATGGCGACTTCTGGATAGATGTAAAGCCGCTTGGGCTCCAGAAGAAGCAGCCAAAAGCGTAGCAATAGCTCCTGAAAGGATAGGGAGGGAAAGCAGCGCCCAACCAACCAGTTCCAATTCACGAAAATCGGGAGCAGGTAGCAAAGCAGGTCCTTCAACAGGATGCCGCGTTCACTCACTGGAGAATCGGCTTCAAACAGTTACTTACTTAGCGCGTGAAGCCAGAGGAGCCGTTCACGCTTCACCTGAATGTGACCCGGCTCCGCGCGATCGGAGCTGAAGAACAGAAAACTATACGGACCGTCGCGAAGTACGGTTGGCATCGGTTGACCGTCTCACTTCGCCTCGCTGCCCGCCCCGACCAGCTCGGCCGGGACGACGCCGGTGGAGTCGAAGAACAGCTTCTTCTCGCCGTCCACTTCGTGCATCTTGACCGTGATGGTGTCCTTGCCGGTGAACTCGCCCTGGAGGAGTTTTTCCGACAGCGGGTCTTCGAGCAGGTTCTCGATGGCCCGGCGGAGCGGGCGGGCGCCGAATTCCAGGCTCGAGCCCTTCTCGATGATCACTTCCTTGGCCTCGTCGGTCAGGACCAGGGCCAGGTGCTTCTCCTTGAGCCGCTTGGACACCTTGCCCAGCTCGATGTCGATGATGCTCTTGAGATCTTCCTTGGTCAGGCTGCGGAAGACGATGATGTCATCGACGCGGTTGAGGAACTCGGGGCGGAAGGTGCCTTCCATGGCCTGCTTGAGGGTCTCCTTCATCTTCTCGTAGCTGGTCTGCTCGTCCTTTTTCTGGAAGCCGAAACTGGTCTTGCCGGTGATCTGCTCGGCGCCGATGTTGGTGGTCATGATCAGGATGGTATTCTTGAAATCAACGGTACGGCCCACGTTGTCGGTGAGCCGGCCTTCTTCCATGATCTGCAGGAGCATGTTCCACACGTCGGGGTGGGCCTTCTCGATCTCGTCGAGCAAGACGACGCTGTAGGATCGGCGGCGGATTTTTTCGGTGAGCTGGCCGCCTTCTTCGTAGCCGATGTAGCCGGGCGGGGCGCCGATGAGCCGGCTGACGTTGTGCTTCTCCATGTATTCGGACATGTCAATCTGCACGAGGGCGTTTTCGTCGCCGAACATGAAGTGCGCCAGCCGCTTGGCGAGCAAGGTTTTGCCGACGCCGGTGGGTCCGGCGAAGATGAAGCTGCCGATGGGGCGTTTCGGATCTTTGAGTCCGGCCCGGCTCTTGCGCACCGCCCTGGCGATGGCGCAGATCGCCTCGTGCTGGCTGACGACGAACTTGTGCAGATCGATTTCCATCGTCAACAGCCGCGCCGTCTCGTCCTTGTTGATCTTGGTCAAGGGCACGCCGGTCATCTTGCCGACGACCTCGCGAATGACCTCCTCATCGACGATGCCGTCGATCTCCTTGGACTTCTCACGCCATTCGCGGTTGACCAGTTCCTTCTTCTTCTTGAGCTTGTCGGCCTGGTCGCGCAGGTGGGCGGCCTTCTCGAAGTCCTGCTCGGCGACGGCGGATTCTTTCTCCTGGTTGAGCTGCTCGATTTGCGAATCCAGCTCCTTCAGGTCCGGCGGCCGGGTCATGGCCTTGAGGCGAATGCGGGCGCCCGACTCATCGATGACGTCGATGGCCTTGTCGGGCAGGCAGCGGCCGGTGATGTAGCGATCGGACAGCTCGACGGCGGATTCGAGGGCGTCGTCCTTGATCTGCACGCGATGGTGGGCCTCGTAGCGGTCGCGCAGGCCGCGCAGGATTTCGACGGTCTCTTCCTTGGACGGCGGATTGACGATGATTTGCTGGAAACGGCGCTCGAGGGCGCCGTCCTTCTCGATGTACTTGCGGTACTCATCGAGGGTGGTGGCGCCGATGCACTGGATTTCACCGCGGGCCAGGGCCGGCTTGAGGACGTTGGAGGCGTCGATGGCGCCTTCGGCGCCGCCGGCGCCGACCAGCGTGTGCAGCTCGTCGATGAACAGGATGGTGTTCTTGGCCCGGCGGACCTCGTTCATGACGGCCTTGATGCGTTCCTCGAACTGGCCGCGGTACTTGGTACCGGCGACCATCATGGCCAGGTCCAAGACGACGATGCGCTTGTCGCGCAGCAGCTCGGGGACGTTACTGTCCACCACGAGCTGGGCTAGTCCCTCGACAATGGCGGTCTTGCCGACGCCGGCCTCGCCCAACAAGACGGGGTTATTCTTGGTGCGCCGGCTGAGGACCTGGATGACGCGCTCGATCTCGGTCTGCCGGCCGATGACCGGGTCGAGCTTGCCTTGCCGGGCCAACTCGGTGAGGTCGCGCCCGAAGCTGTCCAGGGCGGGTGTCTTGGACTTGCCTTTGCTGGCGGTGCGTTCGCCGCCGCCCCCGCCGCCGCCCGATTCACCGGAGTCCATGTTATGGCCAAGCAAGTTCAGTACCTCCTCACGCACGTCCTCCAACTTCAGGCCGAGGTTCATCAGCACCTGGGCGGCCACGCCTTCTTGCTCGCGCAAGAGGCCCAAGAGGAGGTGTTCCGTGCCCACGTAGTTATGGTTGAGGTTGCGTGCCTCTTCGATGGAATA
>CAZFGM010000167.1:0-6918 GCA_964518515.1 uncultured Alcaligenaceae bacterium
ACTTCCAAAGAATAACCACCCCCAGATATTCTTCTTTCTTATGCAACAATCCTTCATAGGCGGCCCCCAAGTTTTCCGGGGGGAGGCGATGGGTGACCAGCCCGGCCAGGTTGAGCCGGCCGTTGGCCAGGGAAGCCAGGAGCCAGCTCTGCGCCTTGTCAATGTCCCAGAAGCCCGCCAGACGGATGTGGGCCGGCTCGAACAGCATGTTGCCGTGGGCGCCGGTGACTTCCAAATAACGGCGGTGCAGATCGTCGTAGAAGTTGACTTCCTTGGCCCGGCCGCGCGGACTGCCCACGACCACGACCTGGCCGCCGTCTGTGGCCAGGCCCATCGCTTGCGGAATGGCGTCGGGCACGCCGGTGGCGTCGGCCACGATTTCGGCGCCGCGGGCGCCCAGGAAGGATGTCATCTTTTCCTTGTAGCCCGCCGCGGTGGGATCCAGGACCAGAGCGGCGCCGCCGGCCAGCGCCGCCTCGCGGCGCATCCGTACCGAATCGATGCCGATGACAGGAGACGCCCCGGCAGCGCTCAGGCAGCGCAGGGAAAATTGTCCGATCACGCCCAGGCCAAGCACTGCCGCCGATCGGCCCAGCGTGAGGCCCGCGCGGATGGCGGCGCCCAGGCCATAGCGGGCGATGCACGCCCAAGCCGCCTTCTGGGCGTCCAAGTTGGCGGGCAATTTCCACAACCGGCCGCGCTCGTGGCCCAAAGTCAAAAGTTCCGCGGACGCGTGGTTGCCCGGATAGCTGACCCGGTCGCCCGGCTGGAAGCCGTGCACATCCGCTCCGACCGCTACCACCGTTCCCGCGGCGCTGTAGCCCGAGCGGAAAGGGAATTTCCAGTTCGGTATTTTTGGGTCGAGCAGCCACTGATGCGTGCCGGTGTAGACGGCCAGCTCGGTGCCCGGGCTGACGGCGCTGGCTTCGGTGGCCACGAGGACCTGGTTGGCCGCTGGCGGCGGCAGGTCGACCTCGCGGACCTCCACCTGAAACGGCTTGACGATGACGGCTTGGCGGGCTTTCATGGGTGGCGTTCGTTTTTGTTAGTGCTTGTCGTCTCGCGTCCGCAAGTTCGGTTCAGCGATTCCCAAGGATGCCGCGAGCGCTAAACGCAAGCAATCAAGCCCGCGAGCGAGTCTTCGAGCCTGCGGGGTTACCGCCATACAATAGAAGAATCGTTGTCAAACTCCAGAGTGCCGAAAGATAAACCCGCATGGAACCGGAACCGCGTAACGCGCTGGCCCGCTTTCTGGCCCTCAACCGCACCGTCGGCATCGTGCTGGTCACGGTGCTGTTGTTCGGCCTGGGCGAGCAGCTGTGGCGCGATTTCATGCCGGTGATCCTGGAAGCGCAGACCAAGGACATCGCCCGCGAAGCCAGCGCCGCCGGCGCGATCAACCCGGCGGCCCTGTGGTACGTCGGACTGTATGCTTTCCTGCTCAACCTGTTCGAAGGTTTTTGTTACATCGGCGGCGGCCAGCTCACCGCCCGGCTCGGCGATCGCGGTTCCTTGATCTTCTTCGCCCTGGTGACCATCTCCGGCTACGCCCTGTTTCTGAGCTTTCCGGCCTTTCCCGCCGTGACCATAGCGGCCGCCCTGCTGATTCTCGGCTGGGAACCCTTGTCGGTGCCGGTCACCTTCACCACGGTGGGTTCGACGGTGGCGCAAAAACGCCAGGGCATGGCCTTCGCCATCCAGTCGATACAAAAGCGGCTGCCGAAAATCGTCGGGCCGGCGGTGGCGGGCCTGGTCCTGGGTTATTTGGTGCACGGTGCCCGGACCAGCGCGGAGCGCGAGGCCGCCAAGGTCCTGGGCTTTCGTTACCTGGTGGCAGGGGCCCTTGGCCTGGCGCTTGTGACGTTACTGGTGCAACTCCGCTGGATGCCCCGCCGCCCGCCGCCGCCGCCCTGTCCGCCCGCGCGGGACATCATTCGTTCTTTTCCCCCCACGTTGAAAGGCCTGCTCTGGGCCGAGATTTTTACGCGCTGGTGCGACTGGTTGGTCCGCGAGTTCGTGGTGCTGTACGTGGTGTTCGTCCACCGGTTGCCGTTGGAGGAAGTGGGCCTGTTGATTTCCCTACAACACCTCACCGCCCTGATGACCTACCTGCCGATCGGCCGCTGGACGGAATCGGCAGGATTACGGCCGTTCATCGGCGTTACCTTCGTCTTTTTCGCTCTTTTTCCCCTGACGCTGGTGGTGGTGCCGGGGACTTCTTGGCTGTGGCTGGCGTTCATCGTCTATGGGCTGCGCGAGATCGGCGAGCCGGCGCGCAAGGCCCTGATCACATCGCTGTTGCCCGAGCCGGTGCGGGCCCGCGGCGTCGGCCTGTACTGGGGCCTGCGCAGCTTCGCGCTGTGTTCCGCATCGCTGGTCGGAGCCGCTCTGTGGATCTTCTTCGGTCCGGAAGTTTTGCTGGTCACTGCTTTTGCTCTGGGCGGCATCGGCGCCGGCGTGTATTATCTTTTCGCGCACCACGCCGGGGCGGAGGTGGGATAGGCTTCCAGCCTGTCTGGGGATCGACAGGCTGGAAGCCTATCCCACAAGGAACCCTTTGTAGGTTGCGAATCAGGTTGACCCATGGCTCAGACGCCTTCACAAAACCGTCGTTGCTGGCGCGCATCGAACCGTTGTCCTGGCTGCTGATAGCCGTGCCGGTGGCGGCCGTGCTGGGGCCCGAAAACGGTAGCCGCACCCTTCAGGGTGCGATTGTCCGCAGGCCAGCTGCGGGCTGGCCAGGCCTAGTTCGCGGCTGAAGTCTGCGGCTACCCGTTTTCACATCGCTCTACTCTATCCTTTTTGCAAAAACCTTATCGCAGCAATCATGGCCTGGGCGATTTGCAGGAGCGATCCCTGCGATGTGCAATACGGCGGCAGGGCATACAGCACCGATCCGAGCGGCCGCAATAGCACGCCTTCCTCCAGGCAGCGGCGGCGCAGCTGCCCGCCGATATCCGCCAAATATCCGCCCGGAGCATTTATTTCAACCGCGGCAATGATTCCGCGGATTCGTACCTCGCGAACCAACTTGTGTTGCTTTAGCGGCGCCAGCGCTTCGTGCCAGAAGGCCTCGATCCGTCGCGGCGCCTCCAGGGGTTGCCCCGTCAGCAGCTTCCAATTGGCCACGGCCACGGCACAAGCCAGCGGATGGGCGGTGAACGAATGCCCGTGAAAGAAGGTGCGCGTGCGATCGCTGGTTTGGAAGGCGGCGACCAGGTGGGGCGCGACCAGCGTAGCGGCCAGCGGCAGCAGGCCGCCCGCCAGCGTTTTCGCCGCGCAGATCAGGTCCGGGGCGATGCCGGCGGCCTGGTAGGCCCATAGCCAGCCGGTCCGGCCGCCGCCGGTCATCACCTCGTCGGCGATAAACAAGATGCCGTGTTTGCGCGTCACCTCGAAGATCGCCCGCAACGTTTCCCGCGAATGCATGCGCATGCCGCCGGCGCCCTGAACCAGTGGCTCCAGGATCACGGCCGCCACTTCGCCGCCGCGCCGGCTCAGGAATTCATCCAGGCGCACCGGGAGCAGGGGCAGAATTTCGGCCCGGAACAAGAGCGACTCGAAGCGGCCGAAAAACACCGGATCACGGCTGACCGCCATCGCCCCGAAGGTGTCGCCGTGATAGCCGCCCGCGAAACCGACGAACAAAGTCCGCTGCGGCTGGCCCTGGTGACACCAGTACTGGTACGCCATTTTCAGGGCGACCTCCACCGCGGTGCTACCGTTGTCGGAATAAAACACCCGGCCGCCGGACCAGGGCGCCGTGGACAACAGCATCTCGGCCAGTTCCACCGCCGGAGCATGGGTGACGCCGGCGAAATGCACGTGATCCAGCGCCTGCGTTGCCTCGTGCAAGGCCGCCAGGAGAGGGGGATGCCGATGCCCGTGCAGAATCGTCCACCATGAGGAGATGCCGTCGATCACGCGGCGGCCATCGGCCAGATAGAGAAATTCATCCTGGGCCGCGACGACCGGCAGCGGCGGATCAGGATCGCCGAGCGACGTGTACGGGTGCCAGACGTGGTGCCGGTCTCGCGCCAGCAGATCGTCTACTTTCTCTGGGGACCAAACCGAATCATCCCGGACGGAGGCGGATACGGCTTCAAATACCTCCCGCTGTTCCTGGGCGGCCTGGATCAGGCCGGGAAGGTCAAAAACCCCCGGCGGCCGCAAGGAAAAGATCGGCCGGGTGGTTTCCTGCGCCAGCCTTTGAAGCGCAAAAGGGTCCGGTGGACCGACCAGAACAACTGCGGCAATGCGCGCCAAGGGTCGCACCGCTTCCAGGCATTGCAACGTGCGGCCGATGGCTCCCACGGTGGACGAGGAAATCAAGATACAAGGAAGCTGCCAGGCCCGGATCAATTCGGTCTGCAGCTCCTGCTCATTGAGAGGCGAAAAAGGACTGCCGAAGGTCTCGATCAGCAAGCCGCGTTCCGGGTAGCGCGGCCAGGGGGTGGCGGCGGCGATGCTGGCCGCCAAAGGAACTTCGTCCTTTTCCATCCGGGCGGCCAGCGGCGGTGCCAGCGGGTGAGGAAAATGCTTGATCGGCAGGTGGACGGCGGCGCCGGGAACCAGTTCCTTCACGCGCTGCGAATCCGAAGCGCCGGTTTCGATGGGTTTCCAGTATTCATAGCGGTCGGCAAACGCCGTCAGCCACAGCAGGGCGAAGGTGGTTTTGCCGACCCCGGTATCCGTGCCGAGGATGACGAGATCAGTCATGGGGCACCTTCCGGGCAGGACTGCACCGCCTCGGCGACCGCCGCCGCCGCCGCGCGCAGGGTGGCCGGGTCATGATCGGCGTGAATCGAAATGCGCAAGCGCGCGGTGCCGGGGGGGACCGTGGGCGGCCGGATGGCGCGAATGTCCCAGCCCGCTTCCTGCAAGCGTTGTGCCGCCTGCACGGCCGGGGTATCGCCGCCCACAATCAACGGGACGAGGTAATATTGTCCGAGCGGGTGAATTCCATGCCGCTGGAGTTCCTCGCGAAAGAGAACGGCCGCCCTTTGAAGAGCCGCGCGGCGATCCTGGGCGGCCTGGACCTGCCGCAAAGCCGCCCGCCACCAGGCACCGACCACCGGCGGCAGCGCGGTGGTGAAGATGAATTGCCGGCAGCGATTGATCAACAAGTCCTTGAGCTGGGCCGAGCCGGCCAGGTAAGCGCCCGGCACACCCAGGGCCTTGCCGCCGGTGTGCATGGTGGCCAGTACCTGGGAACGCAGGCCCGCTTCATCCACGCAGCCCGAGCCGGCCGGGCCGAAACAACCCGTGGCGTGGGCCTCATCGACCAGCAGATGAGCCTGGTAGCGCCCGGCCAGAGCCGCCAATTCCGCCAGCGGAGCGCGATCGCCTTCCATGCCGAAAAGCGACTCCGTGACGATGAAGAGCTGGCGGTTGAGCGGGCGGTTTTTCGCCGCGGTTCGCAAGCCGGTTTCCAAGTGGTCCAGATCATTGTGGGGGAAGATGAACTTATCCGCCCGGGACAGCCGGGCGCCATCGATCAGCGACGCATGATTGGCTTGATCGCAGGCGAGAAAATCCTGCGGCTCGACCAGGGTGGACAAAAGGCCGAGATTAGCGAGGTAGCCGCTGGAGAACAGCAAGGCGGCTTCGGCGCCGTGCCAGCGGGCCAGGGCGGTTTCGACCTCTTCCCAGATCGGATGCTGACCGCGCAACAACCGCGACGCCTGGCCGCTGCGCGATAGATCCCCCAGCGGCGGCGGTTCCTTGCCGAAGCCGAGATAATCGTTAGAGGAAAAATCTACGCCGCGCGGTTGGGCGAGCCGGCGGTATCGCCCTTCAGCGCGCAACAGTTCGAGAACGGCCGCCCAGCGCTCGGAAAGGGAAGAGTCCATCAAAGAAAAGTATACCGGAGACGGGAGGCAAAGAAATGTGGGGGGTGTTTTCCTGAGCCGGCCGCGCAGCAGGGGCCGCGGACCGAACCCTTGCTTGCGCTGCGGGCTTCGGTACCCCGCTTAGGTCGCGGCGCCGGCCGGGGCTTTCGGATTCACCAACCTGGCTAATTGGGATTTTTTCCGCGCCGCGGCATTGGGATGGATGGTGCGCTTGGCGGCGGCCTTGTCGAGCTTCTTGACGGCCGCCTTGAATTCCACCTGGACCTGGTCGGCCGGACCTTCGGCCACCAACTCGTTCAGTTTCTTGATTTGCTTCTTGAGCGCCCTGAGGACCGCGCGGTTGTGCGTCCGCCGCTTGGCGTACTGCCGGAGCCGTTTCTTGGCACTGCTGGTATGAGGCATGACAAACCCTTTACAATCGCCTTCTCGCGGATTCCTAGGGAAAAAGTAGTTTAGAGGCGGAAAAGGCGAATGGCAATAGAGATTCAAACAAGCCGGCAAAGACGTCCAGCTGGCCGGCGATCCCCCGCCGTGCGGCTTCGTCTGTTTCCGGCTCCAGCTTTTTCACCGCCGCGACGGCTGCCGCTTTGTCCCGCGCCCGTATGCGTTGCGCCACTTGATGCAAGTCCCACAGGCGCACTGAGTCGTGCCAGCCGGCGACGAGCCAACGTCCGTCGGGGCTGCAAGCCATGGTGCCGAGCAGCCCTTGGCGAGGCAAAGTGGCGAGTTCCCGGCCGCTGGTCGCGTCCCAGAGCGTGATCGGTCCATCGTGCTTGCCGCAAGTGGCGAGGTACCTCCCGTCGCCACTAAAGGCGTCAGCGACCTCGAAGAGGCCCAGGTTGAGTCTATAGAGTTCCTTGCCGTTTTCCGCGTCCAGGACGTGGCGATGGCCGACCTTGGTAGCATTTCTCCAGCCCCTATCCGATACCCCATTCTCGGAACCTGCGGGTGTTTACAATTCTTCAATGCCTTATTTCGTGGAGAAGATCGGATTGTGGAAATGGAAACCAATCCTTCTTATCCCGGAACAATCACTTGATAGGATCCATCGCGTTTGCGTGATAGT
>CAZFGM010000167.1:7018-12063 GCA_964518515.1 uncultured Alcaligenaceae bacterium
CCCCCACCAGGCGATCACGGCCAGACCGACGGCGGCCCCGACCGCGGCGGCGGCCACCCAGGTCCACGGCAAGGTCGGCTCGCCCAGCGGCAGGCTGCCGCCCGCGGCGCCGGCGGCGGCCACACGCACTGCCAGCGGCAAGCCGCTTTGCCCGAAGAGCAACAGCAGGCTGTTGTGCAAGCCGTGCAACAACATGCCCGGCAGGACGCTGCCCGTTTTCCAGCACACCCACCCCAGCACCAGGCCCAACAGAAAACTCGGCGGGAAACGCTCCAGGCCGAAGGCCTCGGTGATCACGTGAAAGATAGCGAACAGCAGGGCGGAGATGAGAATGGTCGCGGCCGGGCCGGTGCGGGCGCGCAAAGCGCTGAACAGGTAGCCGCGGAAAAACAACTCCTCCACCAGGGCGGGAATGACGAACGCGGTCAGTTGCCAGACCAGCGGAATTTGCCGGGCCTGATACAGAACGCCAAGGATTTCCGACCATTGCTCGAGATTGGCTTCGCTGCCACTGAGTTGCTTGAGGAAAGTCAAAAGTTGCAGGACCAGCGGCCACAAAGACAGTCCCAGCACCAGCCCGCCAAGATAAAGTGGCAGGGGAACCAAACGCCATTGAAAGCCCGAGGTGAAGCGCACCCTTCCCAGAGCCGCCGACAGCAGTGGAAACCCGGCGAATAACACGGCGCTGGCCAGCGGCACCAGGACCAAAAGGGTCGGCGGCGGCAAACCCAGAAAGCGGACCAGGCCGCGCAGGACAAACCAGGCGGGAAACATCAGGGCCAGGCACAACAGGGCGGCGGTCACCGTCGGCGCCGCCTGGGCGGTTTCCGGCCGGCGAAACAGATCACCCCAGTTCAGCTGTTCGCTGTACAATACCGACTCGGAGCCGAAAATCCGCGCCGCCACGGCGAGCGCCGCCAGGGCATACAACGCCGTGGACAAAACCACGACCGCCGACACCGCCACGTCCGCTTCGCCGCGGAACAAGTCGCGCCCCAGAAGGACGATGTTCACCAGCGGTGCCACCGTCAACAGCCCCTCCAGCTTCAACCACGGAAACAGGCCGATCACCCCGGGCCCCAACGACACCAGCATCAGCGGAATGAGGTAAGCCTGCGCTTCCTTGAAGCTGCGGGCAAAGCTGGTCAAGGTCAGCAACACCGCCGAAAAAAAGGCGGCGAATAACAGCAGCAGGCCGAAGAGCTGCACGATCATCCACGGCGTCAGGCCTATGTCCCGGAAGAGCACGCCGCCCAGACCGCTGAAAAAGAGGGTGCCGATCATCATCACCAGGTTGATCAGCGCGGTCAGGACGGCGACGGTGAGCACGGTGACGTATTTGGCGAACAGCAGTCCCAGGCGCGGCACTGGGGCGGCCACCAGGATTTCCAGCGTGCCGCGCTCGCGCTCGCCGGCGGTCAGGTCGATGGCCGGATACACCGCCCCGGTGATGGTCATCAGGATGAGGATAAGGGGAATCAGGGCGGATAGCGTCGCCAGGCCGCTGCCTTCGGGAGGTAAGACAGCTATCCGAGTGAGGCTGAAGCCTCTGGGTGACGCCTGAGGTTTTTTTTCCAGGCTGTCGAGGAAAAATTTCAGGTTCGTGAGCGAAAACCCTCGGAAATTCACCGCCGCCAGGCGGCGTTCCACATATTCCAAGGCGGCCCGGCTTGTCGGTGAACCCACATTATAAATCAACTCTACCGAGAGAATATCCTGGCGAATTTCATGTTTTTTTAAGCGCACTCCCAGGTCGAATTTTCCTAACTGAACGTCTGTCTCAAGGTCGGAGGAAACATTATCTTGGTTAATATCTACTTGAATTCGTTCCCTGGGAGCTGCTGGGGTTCCACCCGGGGCTTTTTCTGCTAACAAGGACAATGCTTCTCCAAGTAACAGGTAATCGTTCAGACGGTTCAACTTCGGGCCCAAGGTTTCTTGATTTTCTTCCGGAAAACCCAGGGTGAATACCTCGGTCTTTTTTAAGCCGGGGCGATGGGCCAGAAAAAATTGCTGAAAGGCAATGCTCAAGAGCGGGTACAGGAGCAACGGCATCAAGAGCAGCGTGAGGACCGTCCGCCGGTCGCGGAGGATTTCCAGAAGTTCCTTGCGCACCAGCCGACCCAGGCGGCCCAGCCGATTCCGCCAGGAGGCCTGCCAAGGAATCGCAGAATTCGAGGGAGGAATTTCCATGCCGCTTCTTTCTATCGAGTGGGCAGCCTCTGCATTCTTTGTTCTTTGCCGTTTTCCCGGTCGCCATAGGTACGCAACACTGGCCCCACTTCCGATAGCTTCAGAAACATTTCGATCAACGTGGTGCATCCGGTCTGGGCCCGGAGATCCTCCAGGCTGCCTTCAATGACCAGCCGGCCCTTGTGCAAGAGGCCGAAGCGCGTGCACAGGCGCTCGGCCTGATCGAGATGATGCGTGGTGAGGATGACGGCCTTGCCTTCGGTCCGCAGATGGTCGATGTACTCGGTGACCACCTGGCTGCCGAGGACGTCCAGGCCCAGAGTCGGTTCATCGAGGAGCATGACCGGCGGGCGATGAATGAGGGCGCGGGCCAGGTTGACGCGCTGGCGCTGGCCGGTGCTAAGGGTGCCGCAGCGTTGCTTGAGGAATTCGTCCAGCCCCAAAAGCCGGCCCAGGCGGCCCAGCTCGCTTTTCGCTGCCGCCGCGGGAACGCCGTACAGGTCGGCGAAAAACATGAGCATTTCCCGCACGCTCAGGCTCTGGTACAGTCCGGCGTTGGCGGCCACCAGGCCGACGCGGCGCTTGACCTCGTCGGGAAACTGGCCCGAGCCGAAGCCGGCGATGGACGCCTGGCCGGACGTCGGCGTCAACAGGCCGAGGATCATGCGCAACGTGGTGGTCTTGCCCGCCCCGTTTGGCCCGAGCAGGCCGTACACCTCGCCCGCCGCCACCGTGAAGGATAGATCTTTCACGGCCACCAGGGTGCCGCCTCCCGCCAGGGGAAAATGTTTCGTCAGGTTATGGACGTTGATCATGGTGGTTTTGCCGATGAGCGGGGTCGAGCCTTCTGGAGCGAAATCCTACACCATGAACCGGAAAAAGGGAAAAGGATTCTCCGCGGATCGCGCTTGACTCCCGAGGGCAGGTTCGATAGCGTTGCAACAATTGTTACTGCGGACGAATCCTCTCCCAGGAAAACCCAAAAGAAAAAAAGCCCCAACACGTTTCCAAGGAAACACGAAACGTTTGGGAGAAGCAGGGACTCGCAAGCGGGTGGATTAGATTCGCCGACAATGGCTTCATACCGTTCCACGGCTTCGAAGAAGGTAAGCTGGGGGACGTTCAGACTTTCCCGATCACGCCATTTCCGGGATCATTGCTCAAGTTGCCGCCGCCCGACCGGGACTTCGCCGTGCTGGTCTTCCCGGGTCCGGGAAGGGGTTCAAACTCGGTGCCCAAGACCTGAAGGACCTCGGAGAAATGAAACGGCTCGTTTTGCTCAACCTGAATAACACTGGGATACCCGAGGGGGAACTTGGGCGACCCTACTTCTGAGGAGAGGTCCGTATGTCTTGCTTAACATTCATCTGCCTTGCGTGCCGGACCACCGTGCAGAAAACCGCTTCCGAAATGGCGAACGACGAGGTTCTTTGTCCCCAATGCGGAGATCCCTGCGTGGTTGCCCCGGAAGCGAATCAGGCTGCGGACGGGGTCGCGACGGTGGACGATCCGGGTTCGGCGCGATCGTTTTCCCCCGCTGCGAACGAGGCGGATGCGAGTTTCGTCGAGCGCTCCGTATCAGGTCCAAACGTTCCCGGCTACGAAATTCTCGGCATCCTGGGCGAAGGCGGCATGGGCACAGTGTACCAGGCAAGACACCTGAAGCTGAAACGTTTGGTGGCGTTGAAGATGGTACGCGCGGGGTCCCGGGCAGGAGAGCACGCGCTGGAGCGATTCCGACGCGAAGCGGAGGCGGTCGCGCGCTTGCAGCACGCCAACATTGTGCAAGTCTACGAAGTCGGCGAGCATGCGGGCTTGCCTTATTTTTCTTTGGAGTACCTGAGCGGCGGAACACTCAAGGACAAGGTCGCCGGGGAGCCGCTCCTGCCGCGTGACGCCGCTCATCTGGTGGAGATCCTCACCCGCGCCGTGCAGGCAGCTCACGAGCAAGGCGTCGTGCATCGCGATCTGAAGCCGGCCAATGTGCTCCTCGCAACTTCGACCGACGGCCCGGTCCAGCAATGGACGCTGAAGATCACCGACTTCGGCCTGGCCAAACAACTCGACGACGAGCACGGCCAGACGCAGACGGGCGACATCATGGGAACGCCGAGCTACATGGCCCCCGAACAGGCCTTCGGCCGGGTGAAGGATATCGGCCCCGCCACGGACGTTTATGCCCTCGGCGCGATCCTGTACGATCTGCTGACCGCCCGGCCGCCGTTCAAGGCGGCGAGCGTTGCGGAAACGCTGGAGCAAGTGCGCTTTCAGGAGCCCATCGCTCCCAGCGCGTTGCAGCCAAAGTTGCCGCGCGATCTTGATACGATTTGCTTGAAGTGTCTGGAGAAAGATCCGAGCCGCCGGTATGCCAGCGCCGAGGCGCTGGCGGAAGATCTGCGCCGTTTCCGTGCGGACGAGCCGATCAAGGCCCGCCCCAGCGGCGTCGTCACGCGGACGCTCAAGTGGTCGCGACGCCACCCGGCCGTGACGGTCGGCCTGGTTGCCAGCTTGGTCGCTGCCGTGCTGCTGATCGGCATGGGCGGATTCTGGTACCAAAGCGAACGCGACGCATCCGCCAAGCAGCTCCAGCTCAAGATTGAAGAAGCGGAGCGCGAGACGTTGCGCGCCCGCACGGAAGCCGGCCTGCGTAAGAAAGCCGACGACCAGACCAGCAAAGCAAATGACTTGCGCAAGAAAGCCGACGACCAGACACGCAAGACAGAAGAACAACGCAAAAAGGCCGACGCGCAGCGCATTCGTGCCGAAAAGAGCGAGGCGGCCGAGCGGGAAAAGACGCTGCTGGCCGAAGCGCGTGCCGAGGAGATCCGCCGCGGCGGCTACGCGCTTCAGCT
>CAZFGM010000168.1:0-11936 GCA_964518515.1 uncultured Alcaligenaceae bacterium
GGTTGGCCTCGTTGACGCGCTCGCACTCGCAGGCGCTGATGCGCTGCGGCCGGCCGAACACGTCCAGGAAGTACGACGCGAATCCTTCATCCGGCAGCATGATGGCCCGGTTGGGCGACACCTTGTCCTGCGGCAAGCCGCCGAACGTGGCCGGATTGTTGGTCACCTGGCACACCGCGTCGTACAGAACTTCGGCCGACATGCGGCGCGGGAAAAAGCGGGCATACGCCTGCTTGTCGTTCTTGTTGAAGTCGTTGGGAATCGTGCTCAGCTGGTAGGTCCGGCTGCGGACGATGGTCCGGACCAAGTGCTTGAGGCTGAACTTGCTGTCAATCAGCTCCTTGGCCAGGGCGTCCAACAACTCGGGGTTGGACGGCGGATTGGTGACGCGCATGTCGTCGATCGGATCGACGATGCCGCGGCCGAAGAAGTGGGACCAGTAGCGGTTGGCCACGGCCCGAGCGAAGAACGGGTTCTTCGGGTCGGCCATCCAGTCAACCAGTTTGTGCCGCGGGTCGTCGCCGGCCGCGACATCCAAGGGCTTGCCGTCGAGCGGGGTGATCTTGGCGGCTTGGCCGGTACGGGTGTTGGTCACGCTGCCGCCGGTGGCGGCAAAAATGACCTGGCGATTGACTGGCTGATTGCCGAAGCCGCCGGGCATGGGCACGTTCTTGCGGCCGACCCGGCCGAAGAAGGCGGCCAGGCCCCAGTAATCGTCCTGGCTCCACTTCTCGTACGGGTGGTGATGGCACTGGGCGCAGGCGATGCGCAGGCCGAGGAACACCTGGGCCGTGTCATCGACGAATTGCTGGGGATTTTGCAGCTCCTTGTACCACACGGTGGGCGGCGCTTGCGATTCCTCGCCGGTGGCCGCCAGGATCTCGCGGGCGAACTGGTCGTACGGCTTGTCGCGGGCGATGGCCTCGCGAATCCAGCTGTGGAAGGCGAAGGTGCCGTGGGCGCGATCGGGCTGGCCGCGACGCTTCACGCGGAGAATGTCCGCCCATTTGTTGGCGAAGTAGTAGCTGTATTCGCGCGTTTCCAAAAGCTCATCGATCAGCTTGTCACGCTTGTTGGGATCTTTGCTGGCCAGGAAGGCGGTGATCGTTTCCGGCGTCGGCAGCGACCCGGTCAGATCGAGGGAGACGCGACGAACGAAGGCTTCATCACTGGACAGGTCGGAAGGAACAATTCCAAGCTCCTGCCATTTCTTGTGCGTGAAGCGATCGACGACGGTCTGGTATTCAAACTTGTAATCGGGAATCTTGACGCCGAGCGGAACGGTGGCGCGAAAGACGGCGACCTGACCCTGATAGCGGGCCATGATGCCGGCTTCGCCGGACATTTCCAGGGTGCGGACCAGGGCGGCGCCGTCCACCACGGCGACCTCGGTTTCATTGCTCTCATACTGAGCCCGCTGGGTAACGTCGAGCACGCTGCCATCGCTATAGTGGGCCTGGACGGCGAATTGCTGGCGGTTGTGCCGGGCCAGGATGCTATGCTCGGGGAACAGGGTGATCTTGGTGACCACCGGATCTTTCGGGTCGCCGTAGGGCGTGCCGGCGGCGATCCAGCGGCGGACCAGCTTGAATTCATCGGAGCCGACTTCCATGCGCTTGCCGCCGGCGTGGGCCATGATGCCCGTCGACTTGAGGAGCAGCAGGCTGTTTTCCGGAGAAGCCGGGAACAACCGCCGGCCGCGGGCGTCTTTCACCAGCGACTGGTAATCCAGCTGGGGAACGAAGCCCAACAGCGACAGGGCGAAGCCGTTCTGCCCGCCCGACTTGCCGTGGCAGCCGCCCGAGTTGCAGCCGAGCTTGGTGAAGATCGGCACAATGTGGTTGGCGAAATTGATGGGCAGATTGACGTCGCAGCTTTCGGTGGCGACATCGACCTTGATCGACTTGTCGCCGTAGCTGGCGGTGATCTGCGTGGCGCCGTTGGCCAGCGGAATGATCCGCCCGCCGGTGGTGATGCGGACCAGGCTGGGATTGGCGACGGCGTATTTGATGTCGCCACTCAGGTCTTGCGTCCGGCCGCCGCTGAGATGGCCGGTGACCACCAGCTGCACGGAATCATCCTGGCCTTTGAGCAGGACCTTGGCAGAGGAAACGCTCAGCGATTGCACCTCGGCCGGCGCCGGCAGGGCTATGGTATCGCCCTTGACCGGCGTCTTGTTGTATAACCCCTGGGCCCCGGAGTGCCCGCTGGAATAGATGAGCGCCATGCCGGCCAGCAGGGCGAACCAGCTTTTCCTTATACCGTTCATTCAAACCCCCCTTGGTAGGATGCAAAAGAAACCGCTGACCGAAGTCAACAGTTGAAGGCTGGTCTATGAAAGCCGCTAGCGGCTTAGCGTGCAATTCGCGCTTTGCAGCACGCGGGTGGAAGGAAGTTAACTATCCTCACATTGTCCTGCATATATTTCGGGAATGCAACCATCTTTCCAACAAATTGGCAGCGTTCGGCGGGCAGCACGGACAGGCAACCGGGTGGGGGAAAAGGTTGCCCAGGTTCCTTTATAGAATACCTATTTTGCGGAGATTCGCAAGAGGAAATCCGCAAAACCAGGATTGTTTAGCGGGGAGCCGAAGGCGACCAGTCCAACGCGGTCGCCTTCGGCTCCCCGCTAAACGGTGTTATTTTGGAAATCGCCAGGATATGCTTGACAGATTGCCGCCGATTGTTATGGTCCTCCCTCTTCTTCGACATTCCGGTAAAAGGCGGACCTGGCGACCAAGGGAGGATCGTATGCGCACTTGGCCGGCTTTTTTCGTGGTGGCGGCCAGCGTGGCCTTGCTGTCCGAGGCCCGGGGCCAACAATATCGGCAAGCCCAGGAATTCATGACCGGCGTGAATCCCCACCAGCTCACTTTCAGGCCCATCGATACCAGCAGGGCCTTGCGGCCCTCCAGCCAGGCCAGCACTTTTTACCAGCCCAAGGTCAAGCCCTTTGGTCTGAACACGGTGTTTCCCAGGATCTCCCTGGGCAGCTGGCCGCCGAAACTGCCCAACATCTTTGTGCTCCCGCGCAAGGACAATCCCTTTCAGCCGAACCCCATTCGCGGCCGGAATCCCTTTGATCCTCCGAAAAAATAGGTTTCCGCCTTCTTCCAGCTTACAATGAAGGGGTCCAGTGCAAACCCGCGCAGGCTCGAAGACTGGCCTGCGGGCTTGGGGCCCTAATCCATGGTTTATCTGTCGCGCATCTACACCAAAACCGGGGACGCCGGCGAAACCGGCCTGGGCGACGGCACGCGCGTGCCCAAGGACCATGCCCGCGTGGCTGCCTACGGCTCGGTGGATGAACTCAACGCCGTGCTCGGCTTGCTTCTGGTGGCGGCACCGCCCGGCCCGATTCGCGATGTTCTGGGCGGCATTCAAAACGACCTGTTCGACGTCGGCGCCGACCTGTGCCTGCCGGGTGCCGCCGGCGAAATACCGGGACAGGTCTTACGCATCCAGCCGGAACAGGTGAAGCGTCTGGAAGAGGTCATCGACCGGTACAACGCCGCGCTTTGCCCGCTGCGAACTTTCGTCTTGCCCGGGGGCACTCCGGCCGCCGCCTGGTGCCACCTGGCCCGCACCGTCTGCCGCCGCGCCGAACGCGACGTGGTTACCTTGATGCGCGGCGAAACCCCTCCATCCCCCCCTTGCAAAGGGGGGGATGGGGGGGTGAACCCCCAGGTCCTCATTTACCTCAACCGCCTGTCGGACCTTCTTTTTGTTCTTGGCCGGGTGTGCAACGATGATGGCAAAGCCGATGTGTTGTGGGTTCCGGGAAAAACTAGCCGCCCAAGCTCTCCAGCGCCTTGAGGAAATCGGCTAAAAACTCCGTCAATTGCGCGGGGCTTTGCAGGTGGTAGCGGGCCGCGGGCGAATTCGGTCCGATGCCGAGGGCCACGCCGCCCAGGTCCGCCGCGGCTTGCAGGGCTTCCTCGTCATTGGCCTGATCTCCGGCATAGAGCGGCACCGTTGCGGGGCCCAAATGCGCGATAATCGTCCGGAGAGCGGTACCTTTGTTCCAATTCAGGGCCGGAGTGATTTCCAGGGCCAGCGGTCCCGAGACATAGCGGAATTGGCCCTCGCGGGCCAGGACCGCCCGGACGACGTTTTCCTGCAAGGCCGAGCATAGGTGGGGGGCCACTGCCCGAAAATGCACGGTCAAACCCAATTCCTTGTTCTCCACCCAGGCCCCGGGGAAAGTCGCCGTCAGGGCTTGCAGCTCTTCGGCCAATTGGGGTAGCGAACGCTGGAACTGGTCGGCCCGCGGATGGGTCACGCGGGCGCCGCGAAGGTCCAATTCCAGACCGGCCAGGCCGGCGTAATAAAAGTCCGGAAAACCGGCCATCGCCTTGAGGTCGTCCAAACCGCGGCCACTTACCAGCCCCAGGAACAGGCGCGGCTGACGGGCCAGTTGCTCCAGCACCCAGCGCGTCCCGGATGGAATTTCGGCCAGGCGCGGATGCTCCACGATGGCAACCAAGGTGCCATCGTAGTCGAACAGCAGGGCCAGCTTGTGGCCGCTCCGGTATGCCGTCAGAAGCTGGTCGATCACGTCCGGAAGAACTGCAAGCATCGCAAGGCTCCGCTTTGTCGAGGGTGGTTTCGGCCCGTCGGGCGTGAGAGCGCTTCCTTTGGGAAAAGTCGGCTCACGCTTTCACTTTAGCCGGCGACTCCGCCGTAATCCTTTGGGCCACATGGCGATTATCCTGGGAAATATAGGTCACGGCAACCTGCATTCCGGGCCGCAAATCCGCCAGGGTTCCATCGTTGGCCCCCACGCGAATCTGCGTGTTGGCGGTCACCGAAACCGTCAGAGAACCCTCGCTATTCTGAATCGTCATGCGGTTCTGGTCGGGTTCAACCGAGGCCAGTTGTCCCTTGATTTCCCGTGCGGTCTGGCTTTGATTGCCATCCGTAAAATAATTAACGTCCTTGAGGAATTTGTCGCGATCCACGGTCAGGCGGACATCCGTGGCTCCCTCACGGTTGGTCAAGCCGACCCGCAGCCAATCGCGATACACCGCCACGACAACCACTATGGCAGCCAATATGAGCAAAGCCAGGAAAAAGCGAAACATGGCAGACCTCCTTTCGCGTGACAGGGTGAGAGCATGCGAGGTGTGAGAGCACCAAAAACCGCGTGGTCACTCTTTCACTCAAGGGTGAGAGCGAGCGAGGGTGTAAGAGCGCCAAAAACCGCGTGGTCACTCTTTCACTCTCCCACACTCTCACTCTCCCACTCTCACTCACAGATCATCCGGGTACCAGCGCCGGCGATACCCAAAGACCAAGGATATTACGGCCAATATGAGGAACGCGATAACCAGAATCCGGGCCACGTCGAACGCCAAGAAGGCGACCAGGTTCGAGCCCAGGAGTGCCGCCACCAAGGCGATCACAAAAAACAACAAAGCAAGTCGTAACATGACAGAACTCCTTCGTTAAATTAGGGTTTGTAGTGCGGGCTTTAGCCGAATGGCACGTAAAGAAGCTTAGCCCGTTTTCCCACGAAAACGGGCTAAAGCCCGCACTACGAACACCTCGATCCTGACCTGCAAAGTTAACCCACCCCTTGCAACACTTCCGTGTCGGCGCGGGTTAATACCTGGGGAGCCATTTCCCCTTCGCGAGCATTGACCAGCTTGCCGGCCTCGGACAGCAACATGCCGGCCCAGCGGTAGATATTGTTGTCCGTCACGATCTGGCGCAGACGGCGCATGCGGCGTTCCTGTTCTTCCTCGGGCATTTCCAGGGCCAGCCGCAGCGCCTGGGCGAACTCGTCCACGGCAAAGGGGTTAATCAACACGGCGTCGGTCAGCTCCTGAGCGGCGCCGGTGAAGCGCGACAGGACCAGCACGCCACGCAGGTCGTGACGGGCGGCCACGTATTCCTTGGCCACCAGGTTCATGCCGTCGTGCAGCGAGCTGACCACGCACGCGGCGGCGATGCGGTAAAACGGATACACCCGTTCCGGAGGCATGTTCTCATTGAGGAAGACGATGGGCCGCCACGATTCGTCCCCATGCCGCCAGTTGATTTCCTCGACCAGGGTATCGAGCTCGTCGTTCAGCCGCCGGTAGGTGGGAATGTGCACCCGGCTGGGCGCGCCGATCTGGACCAGGCTGACCTTTCCCTTCCGATCGGGATGAAGGGTGAGCAAGCGGTCCACGGCGCGAAAGCGCTCGGGAATTCCCTTGGTGTAATCCACGCGGTCCACGCCCAGAAGAATTTGCTGGTCCGGCAAGCGCAGCCATTTGCGCAGGCGGCGCTCTTCACGCTGCGGATCCTCCGGGAACTTGCCCTCCTCCAGATCCGGATCGATGCTGATGGGCTGCGGCCGGACGTAGGTCGTGTGGCCGCCGCGGGTCACCGCGAATTGTTCCATATCCAGCTTGGCTTCCAGGGCCCGGTCCACGGTGTCCAGGAAATTGTTGCAGTGGTACTGGATGTGGAACGACAGCAAATCATTGCCCAAGAGGCCGTCCAGGATTTCGTCCTGCCAGGGGCAAAGTCGGAATACCTCCCGGTTGGGCCAGGGAATGTGCCAGAATTGCAGCACCACCAGATCGGGGCGGGCTTCCTTGAGCATCCGCGGCAACAGCGCGAAATGATAATCCTGCACGAAGATCGCCGCCGGTTCGCCGTCTACCTCTTCCAGGACCGCGTCGGCAAACTTCTGGTTGACCCGCCGGTAATACTCCCAGTCCTGAACATCGAAGCGGGGCCGGGTGTACGCCACGTGGCAGAGCGGCCACAGCCCCTCATTGGCGAAGCCGTAGTAGTAGCCCTGCTCCTCCTGCCTGGTCAGCCAGACCCGGCGCAGGGTGTAGGTCGGGTCCTCGGGCGGCACGGCCAGCCGGCCTTGGGCATCGGTGACCAGGTTATCGGCATTGCCGCTGCCATGAGCCACCCAGATGCCGCCGCACGCCTGCATCACCGGATCCAGGGCGGTGGTCAGACCGCTCACCGGCCGGATGCAGCGGATTTCTTCGCCGTCATGCCGGTGCAGGTAAGGCTCGCGATTGCCCACCACCACCAGGCGCGCGCCGCCCAGGCGTTGGCGAGCCACTTCTTCCAGACGTTCTTTGGACCAGGCCATTATTTTCCCTTTCCGGGCGGAGTCGAGGTCGGGAAGGCGGATAAACAAAAGCAGGCGCCTTCCTGTAGCCGCAGGCTTCAGCCTGCGGTGGCAACCGCAACCTGAAGGTTGCGGCTACAGGGAGTGGAAAGGCGCCTGCGCGAAAACGGTTTCCCCTGGCGAGCCTTAGGGGGTGCCGGGGGCGGGTTTGGTGAAGTCCACAATAACATGGGACCCGGCGCGGACCGTCGCGGTGCGTTCTTCGGTCATCAGCTGACCCTGGCTGTGCCAGGCGGCGGAGACCTGATAGTTGAAGCTCCTCCCTGGTTCCAGCGGCGGGGACGTGAACGTCCGCGTCATGCCGGTCTGCCGGGTCTTTTGCCCGTCAAACCAGACCTCGCCGTTGGGATTGGGCAGTCGCACTTCGATCTTGGCGGTCCGGGTATCGACATAGTTGGAATCCCAGTATCCGTTGTCGTATCCGGGGCTGTAGTAGAACGAATACCCTGGATAGTAGTACCAGCGATCGTAGTAGTATCCACGATCGTATCCGCGATTGTCGTACCCGCGATTGTAGTATCCGCGATCGTAGTAACCGCGATCATAGTACCCCCGGTTAGGGGAGGGAGATTGCCAGTAATAGCCACCGCCCGGTTGCCAGCCAAAATTACCGCGGCCGCCTTGATACCCGCCCTTCTGAGCCAGGACGGGCTGGGCGGACATCATCACCACCCCGGTGCCCAATAGGGCGGCGCCGAGGAAAGAAATAAACGACTTCATAATGATCCTCCTTTGAGCGAAAATGTTTGGCGCACATTGTTCCGGTAACACACCACAATAAGAGTGCAATTCGCGCGCCCTGGGCGAAGAATCTGCGATCAACGAACGATCAGCCTTTCAGGAGGCTGAATGAACGAGACCTCGGAAACCAAAATGATCCGGGGCTTGGCACCATCATCGTGGATGGCAAGGCGGTCAGACAGGAACCGAATTGCTCTGCCCAAACCGAAGGCAGAAAAGAAGACATATCAGAATGTTATTATTTTGCTGGACACGGGGATGTTTGTCAAGGATTATTCTTGGTGAGTTTTGGCAGAGAGTGTGCCCGCCGTTTCCGGGGCCCTTCCCGTTCCCGAAGAATACGAGAAAGATTCAGAGTACGATTAGGAAGAGGACTAGGAGCAAGATTAAGAGTAAGAGTAGGAAAAAAAAACCATCAGGTCCTTCTCTCACTCTTAATCTTCCTCATAATCGTCTTCCCAATCTTACTCTTCATCCTAATCTTTCTCTTCTTCTTGTGGAATCCAGCAAACAGGTCCGGAAACTCCCACGCTCACACGCTCCCACTCCCCCACTCTACTAACACCCGCTCACGCCACCAAGGCGCCTCCCTCGGGATGTTCCAGGCACAACAGGGTGGTCAGATAATCGCGCAGGTTGCGCGTGAGCAGGAAATGTTCCCGGACAAAAGCGTGGCCCGTCTGACCCATGCGCTGCCGTTTATCGGTGTAGCGCAGCAAATAGCGGATGCGGTAGGCGGCCCCCGCCGGCGAGTGGACCAGAAAACCCGTTTGATAATCGTGCACCTGCAAGGTGATCCCGCCCGTCGCCCCGCCAATCACCGGCTTGCCTTTCCACAGCGCCTCGGTCACCGTGAGGCCAAAGCCCTCCTTGAGCGATTTTTGCAGCACGATGACGGCCGAGCGTTGCAGGGCGTTGATGGTGCGATGCGAGTCGGAGGGAAGCAGCAGGACCTTCAGGTCGGGGTCATCGCCGGCCTGCTCGCGGACTTCGCGCAGGACTTCTTCCCCTTCGGGATCGTCGTCGGCGGCCCCGCCGGCCAGCACCAGCTGCAGCTCGGGGTGATACGGCTTGACCAGGTGATAGGCGGCAATAACTCCCAGCGGGTCCTTGAAGCGGTCGAAACGCGACACTTGCAACACCATGGGCCGCTCCGGGTCGATGCCCAGGCGGGTCACGAGCTCGAGCCGTTCATTTTCCGGCAGCGGGCCGTTTTTATCGGACAACGGATCGATGGACGGCGGCACGAGAAACATCGGGCACGGCAAAGGCCGGGTGAACGCCGCCATCGAGAAAATGGTGGCGTGGTAATTCGGGATGGCCCGTTCCAGATAGCGCCACACGGCCCGATCGGGCCGCGAGGCGTCGATGTGGCACCGCCACACCCAGCGGCCGACCTGCCCCTTGGGGGTAAATTGCGGCAGAAAGATCGGCTGCGGGTCGTGGACGAAAACCACGTCCGCTTCCAGGTTCAGTTTCTGGGCGTTTTCCTTGTTGACTTCGTAATGGAGATCGAATTCGCGTTTCTTCAGGAACACCGGCTGGCCTTGCAGGCCGTTATGAAAACTTTTGGTGACGCGATAAAACTCCGGCGGGCCGCTGATCACCAGCCAGCGGGTATTCAGACCCAACTCCTCCATGAGAGGAATCATCCAGCCGAGGATCTCGGCCACGCCGCCGCCGTTGCGCGTGGAGTTGACGTGCACGATCCGCTTGCCCTCCAGGTGCGAAGCCAGTTGGCGCAAGCGCTGCACTTCCTGGTGGCCGACCACTTCTTCGTAGCGCTCGAGCAGTTTCATAACAACTCCTCGTAAGGCGGCCGAACCGCCGCAAAATCCGAAATTCGAAATCCGAAACAAATTCGAATACCAAAATCCGAAATCCAAAACCCACCATCAGATTTGGATTTCAAAATCCAAAACTCTCCACCAACTGCCGTTTTCGGATTTCGATATTTGCATTTCGGATTTGTTTCGGATTTCGATATTCGGATTTCGAATTTATTTCATACATTTCCCTCGAGAACCACCTGGGGCTCGGGGAGATGATGCCGGAAGGCGGCAATAATCTCCTGCCGCAGCTGGTTCAAATTCAAAAAATAAAAGTCGATGGCCCGCAATTTCGCCACCAGAGCCGGCTCGGTGCCCCGTTGTTCCAGCCAGGTGGAGAAATCGTCGGACTTGGCCCCGCGGCGACGGGCCTCATGCACATGGTAAAATAAAGACCGACGGGACAGCCGGGGCAAGGCTTCGGCCAGGGAGGCCAGCGTCGGAAACCTCTCCCCCGTGTCGTAGGCCACCAGCCGTGATCCCATGAAATGCAGCTCCAACGCGGGCCGGCACCACGGCACCCGGTCCAGGCCCCAGAGGCGCTCTTCAAACACGTTTACCAGCGCGGCGCGCAATTCGGCGATGGAAGCGTGCTGGTAAGGATCCACCAGCCCGAGTTGTTCTGCCAGCACGCCGTCGCCCAGGGCATCCCAGCACCACCGCGCCAGGTCGTTGGGAAACTCATACATTTCGAAGTGATCGTCCAGGGCACAGCGCATCATGTGATGTTCCAGGACCATTTCCGGGACCGTCCGGACCGCTTCGAGCAGCTCGCGCAAATTGGAGCACGACCGGCCGGTGGCAAAGCGGGCCAAGCTGCAGTCAAAGAGCATAAAGGGCTCGACCAGAGAGCTGGTGTCGGCAGTTTTCATAAAGCACTCATTCCTCGCGGGGTCTTCCATTTAGCCGCCGAGCTTGCTCGGCGCGGCGATGACCGGTCCACGGCGAGCAAGCTCGGCTACATTTTCGCCGCTTGCGAACGCCGCCGGTTCGCCAAGGGGCAACTTTAAAAAACCGGCATATCCTCCTTGGTACTGGTCCCACTCAACGGGGCGGCTAGGGCGGGGAACGGCGTTTTTACCGTCAGCACCGGGCAGGACGCCTGGCGCATGACCTGTTCGGCCACGCTGCCCATGAGGAGCCGTTTGAGGCCGCGCCGCCCATGCGTCCCCATCACGATCAGGTCGGCCTGAGTGAGGTCGGCGAGGCGCAGAATCTCGCTGGCCGGATTCCCTTCTTCCAGCCGGTGGCTCACCTGAATGTCGGCATCGGGCGGCCGGAGCTCCAGCAATTTATCCATCAGCTTTTCCTGGTATTCCTCCGCGTTGGCAGGAGCGGCCCCCTCGGCATAAATCAGCACCGGCATGCTGGCCACGTGCAGGACCACCAGCTGAGCGTTGTGGTCCCGGGCCAAGGCGCAAGCCAGGCGAAAGGCGAATTCCGAACGCTCGGAAAAATCGGTCGGGTGTAGGATGGTGTGCAGGGATAACATCACATTTCTCCTTCCAAGATTATACCTACCGGGCGAGCGGGGGAGAGTTTTCCGCTCTCCCCGGTCGCCGGCAATAAGAAAAGATGAAAGCTTGACACTTTCCATTGGGAATTCGCCCCGCGGGTTGGACCCCGATTCCCTCTGGCTGGAAAGGGCCTATCCTCTCCGTTTAATCGAGGTCCGCGCCCGCGGGGTATTCATGGTTTGTTCCCGCCTCCATCCGCTGGCTCCTTCCCGCAGCGATTTTGGTTAGCGAACCCGAGAAAAGAAAGGCAAATACCATGCCACCCAAATTGGAAACCCGACTTGTCTTTTTCGGCATCTCCTTTGCGTTTCTTTTATTTGGACACCGATCTTGCGTGGGACAGGCGGCCCCCTGTTCCAGAAATTGACAACGGGTTAATTGCAACGGAGGACGGCGGGCCGCCGGTCCCACGCAAGTATCGGCTCGTGAGAAGGAGAGGCGCGAGGAAATGAATTTCGCCTTGCTGGGAAAAGGATTTCACACTCACTTCGGCAATTCCTGACGTGTTTTCCCTTTCCTCATCGGGGCTTAGCTGGAAACCATGGCAAGAAAATTCAGGCTCCGACTCGCCGAACTCGAAAACCATCCTCCCGATGACTTTCTTCTCCCCAGCTATGTGGCTCACAGCCGACTTGAAGGTCATGCTTACACCATAATTCTACCCCTCCTCTCCGAACACGGTGAGGAGGTTTTTCCCAACGAGCA
>CAZFGM010000169.1:0-11877 GCA_964518515.1 uncultured Alcaligenaceae bacterium
GAAAAACAGGTTTGGGGTTTCGCCCACCCGCCCCAAGGGGCGGGCCTACACCGCTTCGCGGCAAGCCCCGTGAACGTGAACGGGGCTGACCAGTAAACATTGGAAAAAGCGCAATGGTATTGGTTGCAATTGCAAAGCTACAAATAACATCAAAACTATGTTTGTCACGCATCTGGAAAGCGCCTGGGACGGAACGCGGTTGGACAAGGATCAGCTGCACACGGTCCATGCGGGCCGGCCGCTGTGGGTGCGCTATGACCTGGCGGCGGTGCGGGCGGCGGTCAAACCTGAGGATTTTCGCGTGCGGGCGCCTTCCCTGTGGCGCTACTGGGAACTGTTGCCTCTGCCGGCGGACCAGGACCCGGTCACCCTGGGCGAAGGCATGACGCCGCTGCTGCCGTGCCCGCGGCTGGGCCGCGAGCTGGGCCTGGGCCGGCTGTGGATCAAGGACGAGTCGCAACTGCCCACCGGCAGCTTCAAGAGCCGCGGCATGACCCTGGCGGTGAGCATGGCCCGGTATTTCGGCTTGCGCCGCCTGGCCATTCCCACGGCCGGCAACGCCGGCGGCGCCCTGGCCGCCTACGCCGCCCGCGCCGGCATGGAAACTTTCGTCTTCATGCCCGACGACACCCCCATTATCAATCAACTGGAGGCCCACCTGTGCGGCGCCCGCGTCTTCCTCGTCAACGGCCTGATCACCGATTGTGGCCGCATCGTCCGCGAAGGCGCCCAGGCCATGGACTGGTTCGACATGTCCACCCTGAAAGAGCCGTACCGCCTGGAAGGCAAGAAGACCATGGGGCTGGAGCTGGCCGAGCAGTTCGGCTGGCGGCTGCCGGACGTGATCCTCTATCCCACCGGCGGCGGCACCGGCCTGATCGGCATGGGCAAAGCGTTTCAAGAATTGCGCGCCCTGGGCTGGCTGATGACCGACAAGCTGCCCCGGCTGATCGGTTGCCAGAGCGACGGCTGCGCCCCGATTGTCCGGGCCTTCGCCAAGGGCGAGCGCCTGGCCGAGCCGTTCGCCAACGCCCGCACCGTGGCCAGCGGCCTGCGCGTGCCGTCGGCGGTCGGCGATTTCATGATGCTCGACGCCATCCGCGCCTCCAGCGGCCTGGCGGTGGCCGGCAAGGAAAGCAGTATCCGCGACTGGATGCAGCGGGTCGCCGGCCTGGAGGGGATTGCCATTTGCCCGGAAACCGCCGTGTGTTTCGATTGCCTCGAGCAGATTTGCCACCAGGGACGCATTCATCCCGATCAGGACGTGGTGGTGTTCAACACCGGGGCGGCGCAGAAGTATCCCGAAGTGGTGCCGCTGAGTTTGCCGCGGATTGATAAGAACGCGCCGGTGGATTATGAAAAGATCGGCGAGCGGGGGGCATGAGTAGTAGGCAAACTCGGCCAAGGGGGGTGGAGGTCCAAGGACGTGAGGTTGGGTCACAGGAGTTGGCGGAACTGGTCGTTCGTCAGCCCGGCATCGCGCACGATGTTACCCATCGTGAAGGCGTTGACCGGATTATGGCGGGGAATGATGAGGACCCGCGTCCCATCGGTCATCACGATGTGTTTGCCCTGACGAGCAATGCGAAATCCGGCCTTTTTCCAGTGCCCGAACGGCGTCGAGGTGGTTGACGCCCGGCATCTTGGGCATGGCTATACCTCGACGACAGCTTGTTTAATCCCGGCTGATTCTGCCAATTCCTGGACCACTTCTAGATATTCGCGGATAGCGTCTGAGATGTTCGCCAGGGCCTCAGCTTCGGTTTCGCCTGCAGGGGGGCTCGCCTTCACATTTAGTATACGGCCGCACCTGTTACCCACGCTGCATTTATTGGGCCCGACTTTCCAGGGGCAAAAAAACTGGTTCCCACGCTGAGGTGAAAACCAGTGTCACGGTTGAGTGTTTGGCGATTGCTCGGTATTTTCCGAACGCGAAACGCCAAGCTAGAATTACTTCTCGTCGCCGCGAATCTTTTTCAAGGCCGCCCCAGCGACGCGACGAACATACTCGTCATCGTCGCGGAGCAAGGCTTCGAGTGCGCCGGCGGCCTTCTTGGCGTCGGGGCCGATCTGGCCGAGGAGACCGGCGGCCTGGGACCGCACTGCCGCGGATTTGTCCTTCAAGACGCTGGTCAGTCCGGACACGCCGGCCTTGTCACGGTAGCTATGGTTGGCCAGCACGCCGAGGACGTTTTGCCGCAGGGTGGAATCGCCTTTTTTGAGGGTGGCCAGCAGGGCGGGATGGGCCGCCTCGCGCATTGTGTTTAACGCATTGCTGGCATTTTGACGAACATTAACGTCCTTGTCAGCCAGGGCCAGGGCCAAGGCGGGAGCGGCTTCCTGGGCGGCGTCGCGGCCGACCAGGGCCAGCAGATGGGCCGACGTCCAGCGCACCTGGGCGTTCGGGTCCTGGAGGCATTTGACGAACATCGGAACGCCGGCCTTGCTGCGATAACCGTAGTTGGAGAGCGTCTGCAAGATAGTGGCGCGAGTATTGCCGTCCTTGGTGGTTTTCAAACCGCCCACCAAGATGTCCTGGCCTTGGGGCCCATTGCTGGCCAGGGCGTACATCGCGCTGTTGCGAACATTCTGATCCTTGTCGTTGAGGGCATTTTTGAGATGCGGCAAGGCCTCGCGGGCCTGGTCGCCCATGTTGGACAGAGCATTGGCGGCCATCCAGCGGTTTTGCGCCACCTCATCCTTGAGACAATCGATCAGGAAAGGAACCGCCTCCTTGACGCGGATGCCCCAGTTGGCCAGGCCCTGCACGGTGGCGCCGCGCAGCTCGGCGCTCTTGGTGTCCTTGACGGCCTTGAGGAGCAACTGAATGGACTCGTTGCCCTGGTGGATGAGGGTGTACACGGCATTGAGGCGGACGTTGTTGCTGGGGTCCTTGGTGGCCATCACGATCAAAGTGCCGGCGGCCTTGCGGCCGTTGGCGCCAAAGTTGCGCAACGCCCCCACGGCGGCCAGGCGAACGTTTTCCTCCTTGTCCTTCAAGCTCGCGAGCAACAGCGGCATGCCGTCCTGGCCGGCGCGGCCCAAAAGCTGCACGGCCGCCTGGCGCAGTTGCGCATTTTTGCTGTCCTTCAGCAGCTTGCTCAAATGCGGCAGGGCGTCTTTCATGTCGCCCTGCACGTTGTGCAGCGCCCAGATCGCTTGCTGGCGGATGGATTCTTCCTTGTCATTGAGGGCGTCGAGGATGTGGGGAATGGTCTTGCCGCCGTACAGCCAGATCACTTGCAGGACGGTCTGGCGGACCATTTTGTCGTTGTCTTTGAGGAGCTTGGCCAAGGCGGGGACCATGACCTCGGGTTGGCCGCGAATGTTTTGCAGGGCATAAATGGCTTGCTGGCGGAGATTGGGTTCGGGATCTTGCAAGAGGGCGAGGACGTGGGGGGCGGCAGCCGCCCCCTGCGGCCCGAGCATTTGCAAGCTGGCCAGGGCCTGTTGGCGAACGCCCGGTTTTTCGTGCTTGAGGCCGTCGATTAAGATGGGCAAGAGCGTGGTGGTTTCCAGGCGAGCCTGGGCCAGGGCGTGGGCGGCCTGCATGCGCAGGCTGAGATCTTTTTCTTTGAGGGCGTCGCGCAGGATCGGCAGAGCCGCGTCGCGTTCGACGTTTACCTGCACCATCAAGCTGGCGGTGTTGATGCGGATTTTCCGGTCTTTGTTGTTCAGAGCGGCCAGGAGGCCGGCGCGTGGGTTTTCCCCCATATTTTGCAGGGCGTAGAATGCGGTCATGCGCACCTGGTTATTGGTATCGGACAGGGCGGTGAGCAGGTGCGGGGCGGCCAGCTTGGCGCCCGCGCCCAGCCATTGTAAGGCCTGGGCCGCCTGCATCCTGACCTGGTCGTCCTCGTCCTTGAGAGCAAAGGCCAGAGCGATAACCACGGACTTGTCACTGATGTTCATCGGCCCGATTAACTGGGCAGCCAGGCGGCGAACATCGACGCGCTTGTCGCCAAGGGCTTCGACGAGCACCGGCACGCCGTCGGCTTTCATCTGGGCCAAAAACTGCAAGGCCGTCTGGCGGATGTTCTGCCGATCGTCCTTGAGGGCATCGGTGAAGGCGGGCAGAGCCGCCCGGCCGATCTTGCTCAGAGCTTGGCCCGACCATTGAGCCTGGGATTGGTCCTGTTCCTTGCCGAGCATGACTTCGCGCAGCCGGGGGACCGCCGCCTTGGCGTCCGAGCCGATCTCGCCCAGGGCATGGCCGGCCAGGCGCATGGCATCTTTTTCCCCGCTTTCCAGGACCTTGATTAGCGTGGGCACGGCTTTCTCGCCGTACTTCGATAGCCCGTCGGCGGCCGCCTGGCGCACGTCTTCATTGGCGTCTTTCAACACCTTGGCCAACTCGGCGATGGCGGTTTTCGGGTCGGCGGCGATCCGGCCCAGCGTGAACGCCGCCTTGCGGCGAACCTGCTCGTTCTTGTCGCTCAAGGCCCGGATAATGCGCGGAGCGACCTCCTTGGCTTCCGGTCCGATCCAGCCCAGGGCCCAGATGGCGTAAAAACGTTCGTCGTCATCTTTGGAATCGAGCATCTTGGCCAGGGGAGGCACCGCGGCCTTGCCGATCTTGCCCAGGGTGAGGGCCGCGTTCAAGCGCAGATCTTCATCGGTGGATTGCAAGGTCTTGACGAGCTTGGCCACGGCAGGGGCGGCTTTGGCTCCAAAATCCTGCAGGCCGACCATGGCCTGGACGCGGACGTTGGTATCGTCACTGTCCAGGTCCTTGAGGAGTTGCCCGAGGTCCGGCTTGGGGACCGGCTGGACTTCTTGACTCGGTGCCCGCACACCGGCGACCACCCATACCAGGACGCTGAGTACCAGGAACTTTTTCATGGAGGGGATCCTTAAATATTAACCGTTTCCCTTGATTGTTTCCAAATCCTACCGAGGGGCGAGGGGAGATGCAATGATCAAACATTGCCAATTGCCAATTACCAATTGCCAATTGAAAATTACAAGCAAGTTTGAAAATCTGGTGGAACCCACTTCAAAAATTGGCAATTGGCAATTGGTAATTGGCAATTGGCAATTTGTTTGCGACAACTTTTTGTCGCAAAAACGGACCGAATAGACCCTATGTATTATGTCGAGATAGGGTCCAAACCCCGCGAAGAGAAAAGAAGAAAGGAAAAAAACAGGCGGCAAGGACAAGCCCGGCCGCCTGGTTTTTTCCCCCCTCGCATCATGGTGGAGAGGTCGGCAGGATTTCTTCGTATTCCGAAGTATCCTCCGCCTGACCCTGGCGGGCGGGAACGATGACCAGGTCGTCGTTCATCTCGTCGCGGCAGAAGATTTTGCGGAACTTGGTGATGAACAGCTCGGCCCGCAGATGGCCGGCGAGCTGCTGCAGGGCGCGAATGTCCTCGGCCGGGGCCTCGCGCACCAGGTAGCCGAACGGCCGTTCCTGCTGAGCCCGCGCCAGCCGGGCACGGATGACCTTGTAAATGGCCTGGGCCCGTTTCGGGTCCTTCAGATCGGCCTGGGTGAAGCCTTCATCGGGATTGGGCACCTTTTCGCTGTACGGGGCTTCGCCGCGCAGGACCTTGACGTCGTCCGCGGTCAGCTTCTTGGCCCATTCCATGGTGGTGGCGATGTGGCCGTGTTTGTCCGGGTGCGGCCGCTGGCCGGATTGCCAGGTGAAACCGAGGGCCTGGTTGCGTTGCAAGAGTTGCGGAATCCGGCCTTCAATGGCCTTGAGCCAGTCGCCGCCCTTGCCGGGCAGTCCGCCGGGGGTGCAGCCGCTCGCGGCCTGCAACATCGGCAGCCAGGTTCGCTGGAAGCTCAGGTCGCCTTCCAGATCGACCTTGTGCGGCGCCTGCACGTAGAACAGGGCTTCGGTCTTGTCCTTGACGGAAATCTGCGTGATCTTCACGGGGTAAACCAGCTTGTCGGAAGAGAACCGGAATCGGGTGGGCGTGACTTCGCCGGCGAAGGTGCCGTCCTTGTTGCGCTTCATCTGCATGGTGTCGATTTTCATGACGGTGAAGAGCCACTTTTTCTGGACGTAGAAATTAAGCGAGGCCTCGTCGCCGCTGTAGTGATACTTGTTGTCTTTGAGCCACTGGAAGAGGTCGTCGGCGCGATCGGCGCTAATGATTTTGTAATCGAGGGAGCCAACGACCCCGGCTTCCAGGATGACGACGGCGGGCTTGCGGGGGGCGCCGCCGCCTTTACCCTCGGCCTGGCCGGCTTGCAACCGCGCCTGCAGCGCTAAGAGATTGTTCCGCCCTTGGAATTCATGCATCAGCAGTTGCGATTGCGGAACCGCCCGCTGCTTCAAAATGGAATATACCGCCAGGTGCTTGAAGAAATCGCGCGGCATTTCGTGCAGCTTGGGCTGCGACGGGGTCGGGATGACCATGCCGAAGTCCAGGGCGTTGCCCTCGAACTTGGGCTGGACGGTGAAGGTTTCGGTCTTCGAGGCCGGGTCCCAGGTGAGGAACACCTTCTGGGCCGGCTGCAGGATGTCGGCGTTCTTGGCGGAGAAGTAGCAGCAGGCGGCGTCGGCCGCCGGCGCCGCGGCCAATACCAACCCAAGGGCCGCTATCGCTAACCACGGGCTGAAGTTACGTTTGGCCATAAAAGCTCCTTTCTCATCTGTACGAATTGCCAGTCGAATACTTCCTCTCAAGTATAAAGACGAGGCAGGCACGGAGATAGATTTTCTTTGTAAAATACCGTTTCCCGGAGGTTCTAAGCAAGTACATTAAATGAACGGTCCCACCCCTGCGCGGCGTTATGACGTGTTCGCTGAAGCTGCGTGCGCGAAACCGCCAAGCGAGCTTCAACGACGCCATCCACAGGAAATGGTTTCAAAACCAAGCGGAGACCCTAGTGTCCGAAACTCCCACCCCGAATAGCGAAGCCGGCGCGACCCTTGTTCCTCCTCCCGTCCAGTTGACCGCAACCCACTGGCTGATTTTGTGCATCGCCGCCCTGGGGTTCGCCTTCGATATCTACGAACTGCTGGTGATGCCCATCATCGCCCGGCCCGCTTTGGCCTCCCTGTTGGGCGTCGATCCGGACACCGCCAGCGGCACGCAGGCCGTCCTGGACTGGACCGGCTACATCATGTGGGGCAGCGCCATCTGCGGCGGCACGTTTGGCCTTCTGGGCGGCTACCTGACCGACTGGTTCGGCCGGCGGCGCGTCTTGATGTGGAGCATCTTGCTGTACGCCTTGTCCGCCCTGGGCGCCGGCTTGGCCACCACCCCCGAAATGTTTCTGATCCTGCGCTGCACGACCTTCATCGGCGTCTGCCTGGAATTTGTCGCCGCCGTCGCCTGGTTGGCGGAATTGTTTCCCAATCCGCGCCAACGGGAGGCCGTTTTGGGGTATACCCAGGCCTTTTCCTCGCTTGGCGGCTTACTGGTGACCGCCGCCTACTGGTTGATCAATGAATTCATTGATGTGTTGCCCTGGATTTACGGCGAACCGGCGGCCTGGCGCTACACCTTGATTTCCGGCGTCATCCCCGCGCTGCCGCTGATTGTAATCCGGCCTTTCTTGCCCGAGTCGCCGGCCTGGCAGAAAAAGCGGCTGGAGGGGACGCTGAAACGGCCCAGTTTCGGCCAGCTCTTCCAGGGCAATTACACGCGGACCACGCTGATCACCGCGGCCCTGTTCGCTTGCGGCTACGGGGCGGCTTTCGGGGCCATTCAGATGACGCCGCAGATGGTGCCGGGACTGATTGATGAACTCAAACCGCTGCCGGTGCTGCGCGAGGCTTATGAAGGCGGCCAGAGTGAAAAAAAACGCACCGACCTGAAAGAACGCGAAAAGGAAGAGGAAAAGGCGTGGAAAGAGACCCAGGCGCAAAGCGGCGGCGATTCGCCCCAAGCCGAGGCCGCCAAGAAAAAGTTGGAGCGGACCCAACTCGCCCACAAGCTGGCCGTGGTCGCCAGCAGGAACCAAGACAAACTGGACGAAATCAAAACCAAGGTGGCCGATTTGCAAAAACAGCAGGAACAGACCGTGTCCAGCGTGCAGTTCTTTCAGGAGATCGGCGGCTTGGCCGGCCGCTTCGCCCTGGCCTGGCTGGCACTGCGCATTATCAGCCGGCGGCGGTTATTGTGGATGTTTCAGATTCCCGGCCTCATGTTGATCCCGCTGGTATATTTCTTCCCGGCGGCGGGCAACCTGCCGGACGGCAATCTGGAAATCCTGCGCGCGGGCATGTTCTTTGTCGGCTTTTTCACGGTAGCCCAGTTCAGCTTCTGGGGCAATTACTTGCCGCGCATGTATCCGACCTATTTGCGCGGCACGGGGGAAAGTTTCGCCGCCAACGTGGGCGGCCGCATGTTCGGCACCAGCGCCAACTTCTTTACTACGCGGCTGGCGCCGATCGTCATGGTGATGATGCCGATGCTGTCCCGGCCGGGGGCCATCGCCTACGCGGCGGCAGTTGTCGCCTTATTCGTCTATGCCCTGGGGGTTTTTCTGACCTTCTTCTTGCCGGAACCCCCGGCGGAAGAACATGAAGATTGAAAACGGCATCGCTCGGAGCACGTTGTTTTGCGAGCCGGTAAAAAGCGGCCTAGCCCGGCCTACTAGCCGGAGGGAAGTCGATGGCCTCGGTCGTGTTCCTGAGGGGCGTCAACGTGGGAGGGCACAGGACCTTCCAGCCCAGCATCCTGGCCGGGGAGCTGGCGGACCTCGGAGCGGTCAACGTGGGCGCTGCGGGAACCTTCGTGATCCGCGAGACGATCGGCCAACGGGCGCTGCGCGGCGAATTCCTTCGCCGACTGCCGGTCCAGGCCGAGTTGATGATCTGCCGGGCACGCGATTTGCTCAACCTGGCCCGCGCGGAACCCTTTCCGGATGAACTTTTCGACAAGGACGCGCGCCGATTCGTCAGCGTGTTGGCCAAGCGCCCGCGGACGGTGGCGTCCCTTCCCCTCAGCCAACCCGCCGGAGCCCAGTGGCAGGTCAAGATCGTCGGAGTCACCGGCCGATTCGCCTATAGTCTTTGGCGGCGGCTGGGAAAAGCGATCCTTTATCCCAACGAGGTCGTTGAGAAGAAGCTTGGCGTGGCCGCCACCACGCGCAACTGGAACACCATCTCGGCCATCTGCGCCATCCTCAAAGGCCGTTCCTAGGCCCTTCGGGCCGTTTTTGCGACAAAAAGTTGTCGCCAACGTCGCAAACAAACATTGCCAATTGCCAATTACCAATTGCCAATTGCCAATTTTTTAAGAGGATTCCCACAGATTTTCAAACTTGGTCTTGCTGTGGTAATTTGCAATTGGCAATTGGTAATTGGCAATTGGCAATGTTTGATCTGCCCCGTCAGGGGCCACGTCTTCCGGGCAAGGCCCTGGAAGAAGCGTAGGAACTTTGGTGAATTTTGCCATTGACCACCGGGGAGTAAATCGGTCGATTACGGGCTGGACGAAGCCGGCCGTTTGAGGCTCTTCAGCTTTTCCAGTAACTGGACGGCGGTGGTTGAATCCGCGAGTTGCGAGAGCACGCGGGCGGCCTGGCGCTCGCGCATGGTGGACAGGATTTTGGCGGCGGTCTCCATTTTGCCGGTGTCGGCCATTTGCTGCAGGATTTCGGCGGCGGCCCGCGTGAAAGGGATTCAGCAAGACCTGCTGCTGGAAGCCATGTCCAAGGTCAACTGGGGTCAAATCGCCGAAGATCTGTTGGCGCATTAGAAGGCGGGCGATCGCGGCGAGCCGAGCGACTGTCAGTCGCCGGGTTGCGACTCCCGCCCCAAACCCGGCCGCTTACGCGGCCCGGCTCGCCTGCTACACCCCGACGCTTTTTTCCGCGGTCTTTTCCTTGGCCGGCATTTCTCCCGGCTTCCCAGAGGCCAAATGGCCGTTCACGTTCGTCTGGACGCGGGTGTTCCACTCGATGATGAGCTCGTTGAACGCTTGAAACAACTCGCGCATCAAGTCGTGCTTGCGCGGAATGAACTCGGGCACCGGCGCGCCGCTGGCCATCTCTTGCATCACCTTGCGACAGCGGTACAAAGGGCCGGCGATGCGGTGCGAGAACTTGAGCAGGTTGTAAAGCAGGATGGGCGCCAGCAGGATCAACGTATACAACAGGGGCGTTTGCTGGCTGAGGTATTCGAGATAGAGCTCGTCGATCCCCATGCGCACGCCGTTCCTGGCAAAGTCCATCATGAAATGGAAAGTGAAGCCGATGTGCAGCACGGTGACGGCGAATAGCAGCAAATACAAACCCATGCGCAGCAGCAGGCGGAATTGAAAGGGCGGATCGACCCAAAGGCGGCGGCGTTTGTAGGGCTTCATGGAATAGCTCCGGTGACGGGAAAGGCCCTTCAACTATAGGTCAAAAAACACCAAGGTCAAATCCGAGGAGCTTGCTAACTCCGCTCGCGGCAGCGCCGTGATGAAGGTGCCGTTTCCTTTGAACAACCTGGGGTTGCAACAAGAGGAAACCCGACGCGCCAGCAAGGGGAATGGCTTGCCGGCGTTTCTTGCCTGGTTAGAGCTTCGACCAGTCTTCCGTTCGGACATCGGAAACAGCTGCAAAATCGCGATCCGTCGTGAGAATTGTCAATTTGTCGGGCAAGGGCGGCCACCATGATATCCACCTGGGATAAAACTCGACCACGGCGACGCAGGTCATAGTAGATGTCGCCATAATGCCGGGTCGTCTCCAAGTCCATCGGCCAAATCCGTAGCTGGCCCAGGAGTTGATTCAGGTCGCGCCGATATTTGCTCTTGTGGCGGACCTGCCGTATGCCGGCCTCCGTTTCGCACAGCACAGGCAAGCAGGTCCCGAGGCGAATCCCGGCCAGGCGGGCCTCGAAAATACGTTGGGCCACGACAGAATCCTGTTTGACCGCCAAGCTGAGGTGGTTCGTATCGAGCAGGTACCGAGCCATCAAATCAGTCCCATTTTGCGACGCATTAGCTTTTTGTTCTGCCGATCCTGATCCGCCAAAGCCGCGGCCATCCGTTCATGGTCTTCCGGCGGAATTTGGATGGAGAGCGCCTTCAACTTCTCGTACCATTTCTTGATCTCGACGGGGTCATCCGACGGCTGGGAAGCTTGAATGAAAACCTCTTGTCCGTCCTGCCAGTGCGCGGGCAGCTCATCGAGCGGCTGAATCTTGCCCTTTTTGAGAATACCCCGGATCATTCGAACTCCTTCCCAAAATTCGTTTGTGCTTTTAGCATACGCTGTATGGTGCCGACCTGGAAGAGGAAGTTCTCTCTCGTGGAGGAGGCCAGTTGCAATTCTCTTGCCATGTCCTGGCCGCTTTTTCCGGAAAGTTCGGAAAAATCGCCGCCGGCCATTTGACTGGTAAAATCTTTCGACCTAGGTTTGAGTCAACAAGCGGTTTGAGGGTGCACCGCGGTAAGGCCGCGGGAGACAAACACCAGCAAACGCCTTTTCATCCTCGAAAACGCAAAACCGCCGCGAGGCGGTGACGCAAAGCCATGGGCCCCTCGCGGGTCGCCAGGCCTCCGAAGGGATGAACGGAACCGGCGGAAGGCGCTTCTGCCGCCGTCCTCTCCCGCGTCGCCAATTTGAGGGGAAAGGTCAGCCCGGCCGGGACCCCGTCCCCGGTGCGAGAAAGGGGAGAGGTTCATGCGTTCTGTGCTGAAGTGGGTGACACGCTTTTGCCAGGCGGAAGACGGTCCCACCGCCGTCGAATACGCCGTCATGCTCGCCCTGATCATCGTGGTGTGCGTCGCCGCCATCACGACCCTGGGCACCAACGCCAACCAGACGTTCAGCAACGTCGCCTTGAACACCGCCGCGGGTTCGTGACCCCGGTCGATTTTCCTTTCATCTTGTTTCTCCACCCGGAGAAGGAGCAGAGAAATGCGCAACCTCATCGAATGCGTCAAGAACTTCCTGCAAAAGGAAGACGGCCCGACGGCG
>CAZFGM010000170.1:0-11834 GCA_964518515.1 uncultured Alcaligenaceae bacterium
TCGTGATCGTGCTGGCCGCCGCCGAGGCCGCCATCGCCCTGGCCATCGTGCTGAATTTCTACAACAACCACCTGACCGTGGACGTCGATACCGCCGAGGAGCTGAAAGGGTAAGGAATGTTCGACCGCTTTCAGGAACAACCCGGCCTGCTCTACGTGGTGGCCACGTTCTTGCCGCTGGCCTCGTTCGCGCTGATCCTGTTGGCGGCCATGGCGCGGTCGGCGCTGCGCGGCCAGCGCGAAGCGGGCGGCGCCGGGCAAACCCTGTTCGAGCTTCTCGGCGGCGACAATCCGCGCTGGCCGGCTTACGTCGCCACGGGGGCCATCGGACTGGCCTTTGTCTGCTCGGTGGCCGGGTTCTACTTTTTCCACGAAACCGAAAACGAACTGCATGTCAATCAGGAGAATTTGGAAAAAAGGGAAAGCGCATATGAGAAGGTAGAAAAAGAAATCAAGAAAGCGGGAATCCCCGTCAGCCATGCAGAAAAAATCGATTACCTGGGGGGGATCGTTAACGGGCTCAAGATCTTGAATGCTCTGGACAAAGACAGGTCTTTCACCGCCTGGTGTTTGCGGCCGTTTGTCGAAAAGGCTTTTAGTCCTTACCAGGCCCGGTCGGCGGAACTGAGCAAACTCCATCACAAGTTCAAGAAGGCGGAGGAGGAACTGGAAGCCGCGCGGAAAGAGAATCAGGAACTCCAGGGCCGTTTTAAAGCTTCCATCACCTGGGCCGCTCTTACCACGCGGGCGGAGAAGATCAAGGACGTGAAAAAGGATGCCGCTGAGGTCAATCTGGCAGATCAGTCGGCCAGGGATGCGCTCGTCCAACTGGTCAAATGGCTTCGGCCTCCTCCCGTCAAGGAGGTCAGCCGTTACAGCCTGGGCCTGCAACCGAACAGCACTCCTCTGCCCGATCCCGAGCGGGGAACGCAACTGCGCCTCGGCTTCAACATCGATTCCCTGTCCGTCATCATGTTTCTCATGGTGACGCTCGTCGCCACGCTCATTCACATTTTTTCCATCGGCTACATGGGGGAAGAGCGGGACGAGATGGTAACTGACCACCAGGTTGCCAGCGCGCACGGCCATCTGCATCGCCGCGGCCGCTACGGCCGATTCTTCCTGTTCATGTCCTTATTTTGCTTCTCCATGCTCAACCTGGTCCTGGCTGACAATCTCTTCCAAGTCTTTCTTAGCTGGGAACTGGTGGGCATTTGCTCCTACCTGCTAATTGGCTTCTATCATGAACGCACCAGCGCCTCGAATGCGGCCAACAAAGCGTTTATCACCAACCGCATCGGCGACGCCGGCTTCATCGTCGGCATGCTGATCCTGTGGACCTACGTGGGTACGTTCAACATGGAGGGTCTTTTCGGTCGACTACGGGCTCCTGATAAGGATGCCCACAGTAGCTTGCCGTTTGCAGGGCATATTGTCCGGGCCGAGATCAGCGACACCGACCCGGAAAGTCTCAAGCCGGAAAATCAACAAAAGGGCAATTTCTACCTCCGGGTCTGCGCGCTCCAGGAACCGGTGCGGGCCGAGACGCGCGCCATCTTGTTCCCGCGCGATTCTTCCGGGCACCACCACTGGAAAGATGAGGAAATCTACGTTTACGGCGATCCTCCGCCGGACCAATGCGGCTCGATGCCCTACTGGCTGCTAGTCGTGGCCGGCCTGGGCATTTTCCTGGGCTGCGTGGGCAAGTCGGCGCAGTTTCCCCTGCACGTCTGGCTGCCGGACGCCATGGAAGGGCCGACGCCGGTCAGTGCGTTGATTCACGCGGCGACCATGGTGGCGGCGGGTGTGTACCTGGTGGGCAGGGTCTTTCCGCTGTTCACGCCGGAGGTGCAGCTGGTCATCGCCTACACCGGGGCCATCACGCTGTTCCTGGCGGCCACCATCGCCCTGGTGCAGACCGACATCAAGAAGGTGCTGGCCTATTCCACGGTCAGCCAACTCGGCTACATGATGCTGGCCCTGGGCGTGGGCGGCTGGGTGGCCGGGCAGTTTCATCTGATCACGCACGCCTTCTTCAAGGCCCTGTTGTTCCTCTGCTCGGGGGCGGTCATCTACAACTGCCATCACGAGCAGGACATGACCCGGATGGGCGGGCTGTATCCGAAGATGAAGATCACCGCCCTGACAATGCTGGTTGGGGTGCTGGCCATTGCCGGCACGCCGCTTTTCAGCGGCTGGTACAGCAAGGACGCCATCCTCGCCGACGCGTGGGGTTTCGTGACGATAGAAAGCCAGCGGCCACATTTTCTGTTGTTTCTGTTGCCGCTGTTGACGGCCGGCATCACCACGTTCTACATGTTCCGCATGTGGTACCTGACCTTCACGGGCAAGCCGCGCGACGAGCACATTTACGAACAGGCCCACGAGGCGCCGCGGACCATGACGGTGCCGCTGATTATCCTGGCAGTGGGTAGTGTGGTGGTCGCCTGGGGATGGCCGGTGTGGAATCCAGAGGCGAGCTGGCTGGAACACCAGCTTCACCATTCGCAACCGCGGGCCATCGCCGCGGAGTTCGGTTTGAATCAAACGGAATTGGAGGCGAATGAACCCTTGCCAGGCCAAGTCCGCAACCCGGGCCAAAGGCGCGCGGCCCAGGAGAACCATCTTTTGGCCGGCAACCTGGCCCTTTTGATCGTGATCCTGGCGTTTGTGTTCGCCACGCTGGTGTACTACTACCGCGTGCTCGATCCGGCCGAGGCCCAGGAGCAATTTCCCGGCGTGCATCGCTTTCTGGCCTCGAAGTGGTATTTCGACGAATTGTACAGCGCTCTTCTGGTGCGGCCGGCCCTGGCCGTGGCGCGCTGGTTCCGCGCGTTCGACGCCCACGTGATCGACGGCTTCGTGGACGGCAGCGGCCGCTTCATGGTCGGCCTGTCCTGGCGCAGCGGCAAGGTGGATAACGGCATCGTCGATGGCCTGGTCAACCTGATCGCCCGCGTCGGTTACGCCATCGGCGCCTGGCTGCGCACGATCCAGACGGGCTACCTTCGCAGTTACGTGCTGTTTTTGGTGCTGGCCGCCGTGGCCCTCTGGATCGTGCTGACCGCCCTTTTCGGCACAGCTGCGGGCGGAGGTGGGAAGTAACGTTTAGCGCGGAGCCGAAGGCAACTGCTGGCCGCCGCGGTCGCCTTCGGCTCCCCGCTAAACGATGACCAAACGATAACAACCTATTGGTTTATCATCATGCCTGAAACCGATCTGTTCATGATGACGCTGGTGATCTTCATGCCCACGCTGTTCGCCGTGGTGCTGCTGTTCTTCCCGCGCGGCAGCGAGGAGTACATGCGCTGGTGGTCGTTCTTGGGCACAACCGTCACCCTGGCCCTGAGCCTGTTGCTGCTCATCGACTACTGGGCGATGATGGATCGCTATAAGACCTTGCCGGAAGCGCCGTCGGAAAAAACGACTTTGCGCTACCGGGTCGAGCAGGACCTGGCGCGGGCGCAGCAAACCAAGCCGCGCGACAGCGACGATCAGGTCGCCCGCATTCCGTGGATTCCCCGCTTCAACATCGAATACTTCCTCGGCGTCGATGGCATCAGCCTGCCCTTGGTGCTGTTGACCACGATCATCAGCTTTCTGGCCATGTTGGCCAGCTGGAAAATCGACCGGCACGTGCGCGGCTACTGCATGTTGTTCTTGATCCTGGAAACCGGCATGATCGGCACCTTCCTGGCCCTGGATTTCTTCCTGTTCTACATCTTCTGGGAAGTGATGCTGTTGCCGATGTATTTTCTCATCGGCGTGTGGGGCGGGCCGCGCCGTGAATACGCGGCCATCAAGTTCTTCCTCTATACGCTGCTGGGCAGTGTATTCATCTTGATCGCCCTCTTGGGCTTTTACTTTACCGACGTGCGCGATTTCGTCTCGAAGGAAAAGCTGGACGAGCGCATCAGCGAAATCCGCAAGAAAGATCCAAAGCTCACCCCCGCTGAGGCGGCGGAAAAAGCGGAGGTGCACTCCTTCGACCTGGTGCTTTTGGCCAGGGTAGGCCAGGACGCCATGCGCGTCCTCCGGGGCCAGAAAGAAGAAGTCATCAACGACATCATGAAACGCCATCCGACGGCCAAACGCGAAGCGGTCGAGAAACGGCTCGAACAAGTGTTCTTCACCGAGATCTGGCAGTACATCTTCTTCATCCTTTTGTTCATCGGTTTTGCCATCAAGGTGCCGGTCTTTCCGTTCCACACGTGGTTGCCGGACGCCCACGTCGAGGCGCCGACGCCGATCAGCATGATCCTGGCGGGCGTGCTGTTGAAGATGGGCGGCTACGGTATTTTGCGCATCGCCTACCCGATCTGCCCATGGGCGGCGTACACCCTGGCCTTGTACCTGGCCCTGTTCGGCATCATCAACATCGTTTACGGCGCCTTCACCGCCATGGCCCAGACCGACTTCAAGAAGCTGGTGGCCTATAGCTCCATCAGCCACATGGGCTACGTCATTTTGGGCATCGCCGTCTGGCCGGTGAGCGGCGGTACGCAGTACTGGGATTGGGGCGTCAACGGCGCCATGTTCCAGATGCTGGCCCACGGCATCAGCTCGGCCGGCATGTTCTTCCTCGTCGGCGTGATTTACGACCGCGCCCACCACCGCAACCTCGACAACTTCCGCGGCCTGTACGAGCCCATGCCGCTGTATGGCGGCATCAGCGCCATTATCTTCTTCGCCGCCCTGGGCCTGCCCGGCCTGTGCGGCTTCGTCGGCGAGTTCATGGTCATCTTGTCCACCTGGAATTTTTCCACCGCGGCGGCGCCTTACATCGGTCAGGTGTTCGCCGTCCTCGCCGCCGCCACGGTCGTCATCACGGCGGCCTACATCCTGTGGACCCTGCAGCGCGTCTACCTCGGCACCAATCCCGCTTACAAGAATTACGAGGACATCGACCTGCGCGAGTTGTTGTGCATCATCCCGCTGGTGGTGCTGGCCATCGCCCTGGGCGTCGTGCCCACGCTGGTGTTCAACTGGATGGAGCCGCACGTGACCGATCTGGTCGATACGCTGGGGCGATTGAGTCAGAAGTAATTTAGCCGGCGAGCTTGCTCGCCGTGGACTGCATTTGGCGCACGCGGCGAGCAAGCTCGCCGGCTAAATGACACATGAAAAGATCACCATGACCAACACCGCCTATCAGGAACTGCAAGCCACCCTGGGCCGCGATCTGCTGGCGTTTTTGCCGGAATTGATCCTGTGCGGCGCCATTGTCCTGATGCTCCTCGTGCGCCTGGTGGCCTACTTCGACTACCGGCACCTCAGCTGGGTGGCTTTGGTTCTCACCCTCTATGCCCTGTTCGTGAGCTGGATGCAGTGGATCGGCTGGGATACTTACGATCCCCGCGTGGTGGATGAGAGCACGCGGCTCACTTCCTTGAACCTGTTTTCCGGCCTGTTGGTTTACGACAACTTCACAATCTTTCTCCGCCTGTTCCTTTTTGGTTTCACCGCCCTGGTCATCTGGCTGTCGATGATGACGGGCATTCCCGACCGGGAAGATTCGGCCGATTTTTATTGCCTGCTGTTGGGGGCCACGGTCGGCATGTCGCTGATGGCCTCGTCCAACCACCTGCTCATGGTGTTCATCGGCGTGGAAATGGCCAGCTTGCCCAGTTACGCCCTTGCCGGCTTCCTCAAGGGCAAGCGCCAGTCAAGCGAAGCGTCCTTGAAATACGTCGTCTACGGCGGCGGCGCCGCCGGCATCATGCTCTACGGCATCAGCCTGCTCGCCGGCAAGTACGGCACTGCCTACCTGCCCGACCTGGTCGGCTTCCTCGCCAAGGGGCCGCTCGACGGCATCGTCCTGCTGGGCATCCTGTTCGTGCTCATCGGCATCGGCTTCAAGCTGGCGGCCGTGCCGTTCCACTTCTGGTGCCCGGACGTTTTCGAAGGAGCGGCGGCCGAGATCGGGGCGTTTCTGTCGGTCGCTTCCAAGGGGGCGGCCCTGGCCCTGCTGGGCCGCGTCGCCCTGGGCCTGGGCGGCCTGAGCGGTGTTCATGATGATATCGCGGTGGCCTGGCAAAATGTTACTCCGTACCTTGTTCCCAGCCTGGCGGTGCTGGCCGCCGTCACCGTGACGTTCGGCAACCTGGCCGCCTTCGCCCAGAACAACCTCAAACGCCTGCTGGCGTATTCGACCATCGCCCACGCCGGCTTCATGGCCATGGGCCTGGCCGCCATGACCAAAGAGGGCGCCGCCGCGGTTTTGTTTTACCTGATCGTCTACCTGTTCATGAACCTGGGCGCTTTCGCCGTGGTCGCCTTTTTGCGCAACCTGACCGGCTCGGAAGACCTCCGCGATTTCCGCGGCCTGGTGCAGCGCTGCCCGCTGCTGGTCGTAACCCTGGCAATTTTCCTCCTGAGCCTGTTGGGTATTCCACCGCTTGGTGGCTTCGCCGCCAAGTTTCAGATTTTCAGCGTCCTGTTCGAAGCCGCCGGCAATTACCGGGACGCCGGGCAGCCCGGCCTGGTGTCGATCATGTACGCTCTGGTGGTGATCGGCGCCCTCAACACCGTGTTGAGCCTGGTGTACTACGCCAAGGTGCTGAAAGTGATGATCCTGGATAAGCCGCTGGAAGAAGTGGAAGGCCGGCAGGCCGCCGAGTACGACGTGCCGCTGTTGCCCAGCCTCTACGCCGCGCTCCTGGCGATGGCCATCTTGATCCTCGGCATTCTCTGGGGCCCCTTGGCCACCAGCGCGGAGGAAGGGGTGAATGCCTTCGCCCCGACGTCTGCCGTCGCCCCGACGCCGCCGGTCAAAGGAGGGCCGCCCCGGTGATCGACGCGCACAGCCACGCCGTGCTGGTGGACCTGATCCGCCGCCAAGGGCGGTCCCTCCTCCAGTACATCCGCGATTGCTACCCCTGGACCACGCCCGCGGAGCACCAGGCCCTCGAGCGGATTCAGCGGGTGATCCAGAAAGAAGAGGATTCCGTATTCGGGTTGCTCCGCTTCCTGCGCCAGCGCAAAGTATCCCCGCCGTACCTGGGAGTTTATCCGGGCAGCTTCACGACCATCAATTTCGTCAGTCTCAAGCACCTGGAGCCGCTGCTGGTCGATTACGAGCGCCGCGGCATCGCCGACCTGGAAAAACAACTGCCCAAGATCCCCGACCCCGAGGTCCGCCGCCTGCTCGACGACGTGCTGGCGCTGAAGCGGCGGCACCTGGGGGAACTGACCCGCCTGCACCAACCGGCAGCGCCGGTTTTGTCACCGGCCGCCACGCATTAAAACCGTATGTGGGATTCGCCTTGTTTACGTTTAGCGTTCGCCGGATGCTTGCAAGAAGATATCCCTCTTGCAAACGATCCTCCGAGCGCTAAACGTAAACAAGTAGACCCTATTTTTAGTTGGAGTAACCCGCCATGAAATTCCCCATCCTAGCACTCGCCGCCGGTGCCTTGTTTTTCACCGCACCCACCATCCAGGCCCAGCCCAAGGTGCCTCCGGCCGCCCCCAATTCCCCCAAGGAACCTCTGGCCGAAAAGATGTCCCTGGCCAAAAGCGCCGAGTTCCTCGATAACGTGGCCTTGAACTGGACTCAGGCGCGCAAGTGCGGTGCCTGCCATACCAACTATGCCTACCTCATGGCCCGGCCGCTGGTAGAGGAAGGGACCGACCAAGCCATGAAGGAAGTGCGAGCTTTCTTCGAGCAGCGGGCGGCGAACTGGGACGCTCCCAAGGGCAAGCCGCGCTGGCCCACCGAGGTGGTGGCCACCGCCGTCGCCCTGGCCGTCAACGACGCCCGCACCACCGCCAAGCTCCATCCGCTGACGCGCAAGGCCCTCGACCGCATGTGGACCTTGCAGCGCAAGGACGGCGCCTTCGACTGGCTCAAGTGCGACTGGCCGCCCATGGAGCACGACGATTATTTCGGCGCCACCTACGCCGCCGTGGGCGTGGGCCTGGCGCCGGAAAACTACGCCCAGACACCGCAGGCCAAGGCGGGAGTGGCAAAACTCCGCGCTTACTTTCAGAAGAACGCCGCCCCGGACCTGCATCACCAAGCGATGCGGCTCTGGGCCGCGCAAAAACTCGACGGCATCATGGACGCTAAAGCCCGCGCGGCGACGGTGAAAAGCCTCCTGGCTGTGCAGCGCCCGGACGGCGGCTGGAGCTTGCCTTCCCTCGGCAAATACCAGCGCCATGCCAAGGATGCGGACGATCAGCCGATCGTGAATGACCCCAGCGCCCCGAGCGACGGATACGGCACCGGCTTCGTCGTCTACGTGCTGCGCCAGGCCGGCGTGGCGGCGGACCAGCCGCAAATTCGCCGTGGCATCGCGTGGCTGGCCGCCAACCAGCGTGCCTCCGGCCGCTGGTTCACCCGCTCGCTGAGCACCGACCGCTACCATTTCATCAGCCACGCCGGCACGGCGTTCGCGGTGATGGCGCTGGAAGCGTGTGCGCAGAAGTAATGGCGGTGGGGTTCGTGGATGCTGCAAAACTGCATGCAATATGTCTTGATTTCCCCTGATTTCCTTAATATAAAGGAAGCATGAGAAGCAAGGCGAATCACCGGCGGTCCAAAGCGAAGAAAAAGGTTGTCAATTCCTTGCCTCCGGGTGCTGCGGCGGCGACAAACTGGCCATCGGTCCGGACCCTGCGTGGCAAGTTTAAAATGAATCGGAAGCTCTTTTCACGCCTGACCGGCTTCTCCGAAAGAGCCGTTGCCGATTGGGAGAATGACAAACCCCCGTGCGGCCCAAGCCGGCAACGACTGGCCGAATTGCAGCGGCTGCAACAAGCTCTCGCGCGCATCATTAAGCCCGATTTTGTCGGCGAATGGCTCCAATCTCCTAACCAAGCCTTCGGCGGGTTGAAACCACTCGAGGTTATTGAACGGGGTGAAGTTGATCGCCTCTGGCAAATGATCTACGAAGTTGAGTCCGGAAGCCCAACGTAAGTCACTTGGGCTCGGGAAGCTTGTCCTTGTTCAGGATGGCCATGGAACTGCCGGGCAGTAGTCGCTTGGAAAAGATTACCAGGTTGTTTCGTTTCTTGATCCGTGCCGACGGAACGATCAATCCCTCCCACTGGTGTTCCCAGGCAAGGCGGCCGAGCGTTTGCGTAAGGGCTTCTCGTCCTTTTTCTTGGCTTTTTCGCCAGTCAAACCGCGTCAAAAGGGCTTCCGACAGCTCCAAGCGACGGCGAACGATCCGCAAAGTCAAGTCGAGAACACTCTTCAGCTTTACCTCGACGGCGACCATTACCAGGGGTAGGCTTTTTTGGAAAGGGATTTCATAAAAGCTTTGAGTTCCCAGGGATTCCGCCAAGGCCGTGTAGGGATCCATGCTGGCGTGCACCGTTTCGAATGTTCCAACGGGAGTCCAGCGTCCACCGAATAATTTCGTACCTGCCCCAGCCAGCAGGTCTCGGCGATTGGCATATTCAATCCCTACAGCCCGATAAACAATCCCTTCCCAAGGCTGGACAAACTCCGCACATGTTTCCAAAAGAGCCGCCAGTTTTGTTGCGTACCGATGAGGTTTCATCCGCACCGCAATTCCCTTCACCGCTCCCACGTCAACGTCACCCGCGCCACGGGGCCGGCGACGCGCAGGCGGATAAAGCCGATGGGGTCGTTGGCATCGGGCTCGCGCTCGATCTGGACGCGGCTGGGGGAAGCGCGCAGGCCGCGCTGGTAGTGAAAACTCAGAACCACGACGCCGTTGTCCGGAACGACATCGGCCAAGGTCAGGCGGCCGCTGTCGGCCTGGGCCACTTCGGCCTGGCCCTTGAGGACGAACGTGCGGGTTTCCGGCCGGACGCGGAAGAGAAAGCCGGGATCGTCGCCGGACCATTGGGCGATCAGGCGTGCCTCTTTCCAGACCTGAAAGCGGCCCATGCTGGCAGGCGACCGGCACACGACCCAACCCACGGCATAGCGGCGGCAGTATTCCTCGAGAGCCGCATCGCTCAACAGCGACAGCGGCCAACCGGCCAGCGCGCCCTCGCCCAGGCCGATGCCGGCATGCTCGATGGTGTGGTCGGCGTCGAGGCCGCCGATATACGCCCGGCCGGTCAACAGCGGCAACAGGGGCGTCCACCGCGCCGAGGTACGGTCGGCGGCGCGATCTTCCCAAAGGATGCGCGCTCCCGGACCGGTGTGGCGAATCAGTTTTTCCACCACATCTTCCTGTGCCGGCGCCAGGCCGATCCGCAGAGGCGTGGCCCCTCCCAGCCGGGCAATCAGGGGTCCGACAACCTCCGGGAACACCAGGCCCACCCCGGCCAGCAACCCCGCCATCGCCAGGGCCGCGGGGCGCCAGTTCCCCAAATAGTTGTGCAACCGGCCAAAGGCCAAAACCCCGGCATGAGCGGCAGGGAGGACGGCAAACCACACCGCCGGCGTCAACAGGTTGGCGGTGCCCATCTGGCCCAAAGGTTCCCAGACGCTGCCGCCCAAAGCCAGCAGCAACAATCCGGCGGTCCCCAGGCCGACAAGACGGGCGGCCGGCCGCTGCTGGCTTTCGTTCAGAATCCACACGCCGGGGATAGCCGCCGCCAAGAGGACCAGGGCCAGAGCGCGATCGGCGGCGCCGCCCCACAGCGGCGCCTGCCATAGAGTTTGCCAATTTAATTCTAACCCGCTGACCGGTGGCATTTCCGAGCGTACCCACCAGAATCCGGCCCAGTCAATGAGCCACCAGGCGTTGACGGCCAGGCCGACGAGTTGGCCGGCCCACAGGGCCAGGTGCCAGGCCGCCGCCCGATGGCGCGTGCCGGTGCTGAGGTAATAAACCAGCAAGAACGGCACCACCAGGACGAAAACGAGCGGCTGAAGGAGCCAGCCCAATCCGGCAGTGACGACCAGCCCAAGCCAGGCCAGCGGACCCGGCGCACGATCATAGCGGACCAGAAGGCCGGCATGAGCGAGCAGGACCAGGCCCGCCAGCAACACATCGAATTCGCCGGCTTCGAGGGCTTGCCGGGCGGGCACGCCCCAGGTCACCACCAGGCCCGCCGCGGTCGCCGTCAGAGAGGTGGGCGTCGCCAGGCCCAGGCCGCGGGCCGCTTTCCAGAACCCCAACGGCACCAGCAGCCACACCAGCGCCAGTCCCCCCTTGTAGGCCGCCGGTTGATAGCCGCCTTCGCCCAGGTAGAGGAAGAGTTCCGCCAGCCGGCTGGCATTGAAGATGGGTGTCTTGGGATAGCCGGCTTGAAAGGCCGGATCGTAGGCACAGCCGCTACCCGTGGCCGCCAGCGCCTGGGCCCCTACCGTGCCGAGATACAAATGTTGGGCATGCCGGCCCGATACGATCGGCCGATCATCAAACAGGTTGGTCCAGGGCGTGTCCGGGCCGAACAGGGTGAGCGTCAGCCAGCCGTGCCAGAGCCATAGTCCGGCAAGCAGGGTGGGGGTCAGCCACCGCGGCGTGGCCGATCCGTCGGCCGATGAAGAAGGGAGCGAGTCCATCGTCCGGTATCGTACTGGCCCTGGGGAAATCGCTCAAGATGGACCGCGTTTGCCGCAGTCGGTTTAGGCGCAATACCGTTCGTCGAAGGGTTCAGAGAAGCGGAAAAGCTGCCCAGTTTGAATACCTGGATTCGCTATCTCTCCCGGTTTGGCGGGGGGCCTCTTACTCCTTCGACGAACGGTATTGGGTTTAGGCGGGTTTAGGTTAGGCGAGTAGTCTCAAAACTATTTTGAGACCGAGGCTATAGGCTATTTCCCTAACCAACTGTGGTAATTTGGCTTGTAACCGAACACACTGCCAAAAATCGGCATGGTTCAAATGATGGCCTTAACGGGTCACGCTGGGTGTGGCTTTGCAACGAATTAGTAGGTCGGGCTTTCCAGCCCGACCTGAACCGCCC
>CAZFGM010000171.1:0-5238 GCA_964518515.1 uncultured Alcaligenaceae bacterium
GGGAGACAATTCACACCGAGAACTGCTACAAACACTCTCAGGAGGCCATGATGGATCTGGTGACAAGGCATGGGTTTCGCCTGGTGGATTCCTATTCCGATGAGCGGAAATGGTTCAGTCTGTATCTGTTGTCATGATAAGTCCCGGCGTTCGTTCTTTTTTTCCGAGCGCTAAACGGCAAGCCTGAAACCTGATTCTGATGAACAGCACCCCCGCGGTTGAACTGCGCCAGGTCAGCAAGCTTTTCGCCGGCGGCATCCAGGCCGTGGACGGCGTGAGCCTGACCATTGCCCCCGGCCGCACCGTGGCCTTGCTGGGACCCAGCGGCTGCGGCAAAACCACCACCCTGCGCCTCATCAACCGCCTGGAAGAACCGACCAACGGCCAGGTGCTGGTCCGCGGCCAAGACGTGACGCGCCAACGGCCGGAAGTGTTACGCCGTTCCATCGGCTACGTCATCCAGGAAGGCGGCCTGTTTCCGCATTTCAACGTGTCGGCCAACGTGGCTATTGTGCCGCGGCTGCTGGGCTGGCCCGCCGACAAGATTCACAAGCGGGTGGGCGAAGTCCTGGACATGGTCGGCCTGCCCGAGGCGGAGTTCGGCAGGCGCTTGCCCGCGGAACTGTCCGGCGGCCAGCGCCAGCGCGTCGGCGTCGCCCGCGGCCTGGCCGCCGATCCCGATATCCTGCTCATGGACGAGCCTTTCGGCGCCCTTGATCCCGGCACGCGGGCCGCCCTGCAGGATGAATTCATCCGCCTGCAAGCCAAACTGCGCAAGACGGTGGTGATGGTCACGCATGACTTGGCCGAGTCGGGCAAGCTGGCGGATGAAATTGTGCTTTTGGATAAGGGCAAGGTCGTGCAGGAAGGTACCCTGGCTGATTTGCTCCTCCGCCCTGCCAATGGGCAGGTTCGGGCTTTCCTTGGCCGCCAAATTCAAGGGTTGGCCCTGGAAGTGCTCCGGCTGCGGCATGTGGTGGCGGATTTGCCGGTAGTTTCCCCGGGACCGAATGCATCCACACTGTCCTCTGACCTGCCCCTCGGCGAAGCGCTGGTGCAGCTTGGCGACCTGGGCGACGAAGCAACTGTTCTGGTGGGAGGGGCCTCGAAAGCGGCTTATCATGCCGGCACCCTCAGGCAGCACATCTTGAAGGATTTGCGGGCCACGGCCTGAAAGGAGGCCGGACATGATCCTGGCGATCTGGGAAACCTGGCAAGCCAGTGAGGATTTCTGGCAACAAACGGGGGTGTTTCTTTCGCTCACCCTTCGAGGCCTTGGGGTGGCATTGTTGATCGGCCTTCCCGCGGGCATAGCCCTGACCCGCTTGCCTCGGATAGCTCCCCCAGTCATTGCGGTCCTGGCCCTATTGCAAACCATGCCCAGCCTTGCCCTTTTGGGCCTAATGATTCCCCTCCTGGGTATCGGGGCCAAGGCAGCCATATTTGCCGCCGTGGTCTACAGCCTGTTTCCCATCGTCATGAACACGCACATCGGCATCACCCAAGTGGAGCCGGCCATTCGCGATGCCGCCCGCGGCATGGGCATGAGCGGCCGGCAAATCCTGTGGAAGGTGGAGTTGCCGCTCGCTTTGCCCGTGGTTCTGGCCGGGGTCCGCACCGGGGCGGTGTATGCCATTGGCATCATTACCGTTTGCGCCCTCGTCGGGGCCGGTGGGTTGGGCGATTACATCGTGACCGGCATGGACAATGGTGACAACGATCTCGTTCTGCTCGGCGCCTTGCCCATCCTGGCCCTGACCTTGCTGCTCTTCTGGGGCCTTGGGGCCGTGGCCCGGCTGGCGAAAAAGAACAGCAACCTGGGCTTGCTGGTCGGCGGAGGCTTGATTATTCTGCTGGCGGGCTATGCGCTGGCCGAGCCCTGGCTGCGCTCGCGCCGCGCCGAACTTCGCCTGGGCAGCAAGAACTTCACCGAAGGCCGCATCCTCACGGAAATCCTCCGCCTTCTCCTGGAAACGCACACCGACCTGCGCGTGGACGTGACCAATCTCGGCAACAAGCTGGTGTACAAATCCCTTAAATCCGGAGAAATTGATCTTTACGTGGAATACACCGGAAACCTCTTGACCCACAAAGACGCACTGGGACTGCCGGTGCCGGCCGATAAAGCCACCATCCTGCCTCTGGTGCAACAGGAAATGCTCCGTCGCCATCATCTGGCGGTCTTGGAACCCTTCGGCCTGAACAACACGTATGTCGTGTGTCTCCCAAGAGAAGTGGCGGAAAAACACGGCATCAAAACCATCAGCGACTTACGCTCTTACCCGCAGATGAAAGTCATCGTCGATTTATCCTTCCTTAAAAGACCCGATGGCTGGGAAGGACTAATCAAAACCTATAATTTGCAATTCCGGCATCGGCCCACACAAGTCAGTCCCAATTTTCTGTACAAATCCCTGGAAACCAAGGAAGTAGATATCGTCATCGGCAACGCCACGGACTGGCAGATCGGCGCCTACGACCTGAAGGTGCTGGCGGACGATCGCGGTTTTTTTCCGCATTACCACGCCGTTCCTGTTATTCGTGAATCGGTTTTGAAACGTTATCCGCAAATTGCGGAAATCCTGAATCGCCTCAAAGGCCGCATTGACGACCAGACCATGCGCCGGCTCAACGAGCAAGTTGCCCGGGAAGAACGGCCCGTGTCCGAAGTGGCCCGGGAGTTTCTGGAAAAGCAAGGGTTGTTGGAAAAAAAACAATAGTTGGTGGCCCTGGCCCGGCTTACTTTTTTTCGGCCCACTTATCCGCGGCTTCGAGCAACATGGCTAACGGCACGTCAAAACCCGGCAAGAGGGGCGATTGATAGGTCTGATTCTCCCGGATGACTTTAACTTGCACTTTTCGGCCCCGATAGAGAATCACCGTCATGGTGCGCTGAAAACGGTCGATAATCCAGTATTCCTTCAAGCCGGCTTCCTGATACTCCTTCCGTTTGTCCACGTAATCGCGCTCACGGTTGCGTCGGCCGGCGGAGACGAATTCCACCGCAATCGTGGCCACATCTCTTTTCCGGTCCGGCGTCCGACCCAGGCCGGTCCAGATCAAGCGGTCGGCCAATCGCCGGCTTCCGCGCGTCCGTACATATTGCTGGGGTAGCGTCGCATCCAGCATTGCCGCCTGAGGATGGGATACCTTGTGATGATAGAGGAAATTACCTAGCAATTCATTGGGTCCAGTCTCTTCCGCCAAGGGAATGGGATGCACGACTAACACTCCATGAATGAGTTCATAGCGGTAGTTTTCGTCATAATCGGTAAGGGCATCGAACTCCTCCGGCGTCATCAAGATACCGGCGGATTCCGGGCCAACATTCAGAGGAAAAGAAACCGCGCTCATGTCCCACCACCTGTGAATGGATAGAAGATTTTATCACACTCGGATTAGAAAGTCATGCCCCCCGCATGTGACAAATAGGGAACCAGCCAAACGGCGGCGAAATCCCCCACTGCAAAGCTTCTTCGAAAAAATGATGTATTCCCTGGTAGATACGAGGGATAATAGAAAAAATCGACGCGCCGGCCCTGGTCCCACCAATAATAGGTAGAGACAGACGTTGCCGGGCAACGGAGCCAGTGACATGACGACCAGCCCCCTGACCAAGGTCATCCAGCATCTTCGCGGAGTGGTGCTGGTGCGAAATGGCGCCGGCAGGACCGACGGGGAACTGCTGGAGTCCTTCATCAGCGGGCGGGACGAAGCCGCTTTTGAAGCCCTGGTGCGGCGCCACGGCCCCATGGTGATGGGCGTGTGCCAGCGGGTCATCGGCAATGCCCACGACGCCGAAGACGCGTTTCAGGCCACTTTCCTGGTGTTGGTCCGTAAGGCGGCGGCGGTCGTGCCGCGCCAGGCCGTCGGCAACTGGCTGTACGGCGTGGCCTATCGCACGGGGCTGGAAGCCAGAGCGAAAAACATCCGGCGACAGGCCCGCGAGAAACAGGTGACCGACATGCCCCATCCCCAGGTCCCGCCGGAGGGAGTTTGCCAGGAACTGCAGGCCTTGCTCGACCAGGAGTTGAGCCGCCTGCCGGACAAGTACCGGGTGCCGGTGATCCTGTGCGAGCTCGAAGGCCGAACCCGCCAGGAAGTGGCCCGGCAACTCGGCCTGCCGGCGGGGACGCTGTCGAGCCGGCTGGCCACGGCCCGGAAGCTGCTCGCAAAGCGGCTGGCCGGTCGCGGCCTGGCGCTTTCGGGCGGCGTTTTGGCAGCAGTGCTGTCGCAGAATGCGGCTTCGGCGGCGGTGCCGGCGCCGCTGGTGGTTTCCACCGTCCAAGCCGCGGCTCAACTGGCCGCGGGAAAAACGGCGGCGGGCCTGGTCTCGGCCAAGGTCGCCGCCCTTACCGAAGGAGTGTTGAAAGCCATGTTTTTGACCAAACTCAAAATGGCGGCGGCGTTGGTGCTCGTGATCGGCCTGCTCGCCGTGGGCAGCGGCCTTCTCGGCCACCGCGCCCTGGCGGGGACCGCCGCCGATCCGGCCGAAGCGGCCCTTGACAAACCCCCGACACCGACCAACTTGGCCGCCCTGCAGCGACCGAAAAAAGAACAACCCAGGGATGGCACCCTCGTGACCGGCCCTCTCGAAGCCGTCGATGCCGTCAAGCGCACCGTCACGATCAGCATCTTCTCGCGCAAGGAGGGCGAAAGCACGGGCAAGACTTTTGCCGTGGCCAAGGACGCCAAAATCCAGAAGGACTTCGCCCCGGCGAAACTGGCGGACCTGAAGCCGGGCGGCCGGGTCACGCTCAAGTTATCGGCGGACAAGACGGCCGTCGTCAGCATCAGCCTCGTCGGCCGCACCGTCTCGGGCGAGTTCTTTGACGCGGGTAAAAAAACCATCACCGTCACGGTTGAGGCGCGCGGCGGAGTCAAAGAAAAGCGAACGTTCCCAATCGCCAAGGATGCCAAGGTGACGGTTGCCGGCAAAGCCGCCACGCTTGGGGACCTGAAAGAGGGCACGCGGGTCATGCTTACGTTTTCCGCCGATGATGAGAATATTATCCAAATCCAGACCGCGGCTGGTGGCGGTCGGAAGGGGAATGAGTAAGACATGACAAGGTGAAAGGATGAAAGGATGGAAGGGATGACTTGGACAGGAAAAACGTGACAAGGAAATACGACAGGAAAACTATTGGGCTTTTCGAATGATTGCGTTCAGTTTTTCAGCCCCGTTCACGGGGCCAGTTTTTCAGCCCCGTTTCACGGGGCCAGTTTTTCAGCCCCGTT
>CAZFGM010000171.1:5338-11802 GCA_964518515.1 uncultured Alcaligenaceae bacterium
TTCACGGGGCCAGTTTTTCAGCCCCGTTTCACGGGGCCAGTTTTTCAGCCCCGTTCACGGGGCTTTCCGCGAAAGCGGTATAGGCCCGCCCCTTGGGGCGGGTGGAGAAAACTTCAACCCTGTCTTTCAACCCCGTTCACGGGGTTTCTCGCAGTTTGGCTTTAGCCACCAGGACCAGGGCTAAAGCGGGCTAAAGCCAAAATGCGAGAAGCCCCCTGAAGGGGGCTGGCCAACTCGGAGGATGGCCTTGTCCACCCGCCGTGAACGGCGGGCCTACACCGCTTTCGCGGAAAGGCCCGTGAACGGGCCTGATAACCAGAAGCGGAATTTCAATTTCCCATTATCTTCTCTCGATCCGGCTGGACCCTCGGAAAGGAGCGATATCATGGCGATTCCCAAGGCGAAGATCGCAACGGCTTTTATTTTGCCGTTGAGCATACTTGTCGCCACCTGCAACCCATCGGCAGCGGAGCCGACTGCCGACGTGCCCAAGGTGCTCGCCAAGTATCGGGCTGCACTCCCGGACGCTAAAGACCTGGCCGTTTACCAGCTCGACTGGGCGCCGACCTTGAAGGCCGCCAAAGCGCGGGCGGCCAAGGAACAGCGGCCCATCCTGCTCATGGTCGTTCACAATAGCTACGGCAACCTCTATACCGGCCATTGTTGAGGGAACGCCTCCCTGGCGAGGAGTTCCCTCGCTTCCGAAGCGGTCATAAAGCTGCTGCGGCCTTTCCTGATCGTCAGTGTCAATTGCGGGGGCAAGGACCTGTCCCCCCTGGAGCCGGAGGTCCGGGATATTTTCACCAAGTCCGATCTGGTAAAGGATCCCAAGCACACCAACGTGTACGGTTTTGTCCTGGATCGTCAGGGAAAGATGGTGCACCAGTTCCACGGTCTGCCTGGCAACCGGGGCGGGGCCGCGGGGCGATCCGATTACCAGGTAGAGCTGGCCAAGGCGATCGCCAAGCTCAAGCTGCCCGAGGAGCGGCCGGCGAAAAACCCGGTGGAGTTGCCGTCGTTGCCCGACCTGGCGAAGACCGGCACGGGTTTGCCGGCCGGGGTACGTCTGTTTGTCGGCGTGGAAAACCGCAGGCTGCCGGTGGTGGAAGTGGTGCCGATGAAAGTCGATCAGTGGCAAGGGCTGGCGCTGCCGGCCGAGGTGAAAGAGGTCCCGGCCGAAGCTTTAAAAGACTGGCTCGTCTGGCTGTATCCCGCCGGCATTCGCGCGGTGGATGAGGCGAAGCGCTTCCAGAAATTCAACGGCACGTTGAAACTCGAACCCGCCGGCGCCGACAAGGACAACCGCTATGCCCTGCTGCGGGGGGAGTTTCGCCTGGCGAAGGGAAACGACAAGGAATCGGCTTTCGAGGGGACCATCGAGGCCGTTTTGACTTACCGCCTGGACGCGCCTCAGGTCAAGTCGGTGCGCGGGGTCATTGAGGGGGACTTCCTTTATCGGATGCGCGGAACGGTGCGCATGCCCATGCGCGTCGCCGTCGAGTCGAGGCCGGAGTAAGGCAAGTACACTTATTTTCCCTGGGTGGGCGGGGCATCGGCGAACGAAGTTTGGATGGCGGCGCGGCGGATAATCACCGGGTCCCTGGGTCGGTCGGGTTCTTCCGCGCTGAGGGCCGGCCGGGCCAGGATTCGCCGGGCCACGTCCAGGCCGCCGGTCACCTTGCCGAAGACCGTGTAATTGCCGTCCCACGACGGCACCGTGCTCAAAGTGATGTAAAACTTGCAGGCGGCTGTTTCCAGTTCTTCCTCGTGCCAGGCGCCGACGGTGCCTTCTTGGTGGCGGACCTTGGGATTGGTGTCCGGATCGTGCAGCTCGGGCCAGAGCCAGTAACCGATGCTGCCGTAACCGGGCTCGCCGGTGCCGAGGGGGCAGCCGGCTTCAAGAAATTCGAAGACCTGGATCTTTTTCTTCTCATCCTGGTATTCGCTGCGGACCGCGCGGTGAAAGGTCAGGCCGTCGTAGTAGCCGACCTTGATCAGGGCCAGGAAGTTGCGGACGTGATTGGGAGCAATGTCGGGCCAGAGCTCGATGGTGATGTCGCCCAGGTCGGTGGTGAGAGTCACGGTATAATGGAGGGCTTTACCGTCAGGGGAGACGAAGGGGATCTGGTTCCACAGTCCGCCCTTGCCGTCGGGCCCGGCGATCTGCTCGTACATGTACGGGACATTCTTGCCTGCCAGGGTCTTGTCGGGCGGCCGGTGCACGTTGGCCGGCGGCTCGGGCGTGGTCGCCTGGGCAAAGGTAGGGGCCTGGTTTTCCACCGACCGGGAAACGGGCCGGGCCTGGACCGGCTTTGCCGCGGTTTTTTCCGGGGCCGGGCCCGGCGAAGCCCTTTTCTCTTCGGGCGCTTTACCACAGCCGAGAAGAATTCCCACCAAGGCCCAGGCGCCCACCCTGGGAAACCGACGGAAAGAAACGGTCATTGCCTTCTCCTGCCGCTGAAGGGACGGTGCTTGATTGGATTTGGTGGTCTCGTCTGGCACCTTTTTACGCACAGCGAACGGCGGGGTTAATCCGGTTAATCCCCGCCGGCTGATCCCCGGGTGGCGGGGATTCCGCGGACGGCGGGGATAAACCCCGCCGCTCGCAGGAATTACCATTGTTGACTGCATGAAGCATAAAAACATGCCCCCACTCAACTCGGCAGGCTCGTACTAAAGGCGGCCGGGGCGGTCAAGCGCGATTAAGAGATCGCGTCTACTTTCCACTTTTCACTTTCCACTTTTGCCGGGGCAAGCACGGCGGACTAGAATACGCCTTTGCCGCCGTTCGCCTGCTTTGACCCGGCACGAGGACTGATGTTATTTTTCTTCCTTTTCCTTATCCTGGTGTCCCTGGTTCCGCTCGCCGTTTATTGCCTGATCCTGGCCCTGATCAACCGTCGCCCGCAGCCGGTGCTGGTGCGCGGCACGTGGGATTGCGCCGGCCTGGTATTCGCGGGCTCCGGGTTTTTGCTGGTGGCCGCGCCGGCGGTGTTGAAAGACTTGTACGACAAGATCCTGCGCAATGTGCCCCTGACCGAGCAAAAATTCGTCGAGGCCCTGGCCAATATCTGGCTCCAGTGGTGGGGCATCACGCTGGGGTATTACCTCGTGCTGGTGGCCGGGATCGCCTTTCTCTTGTGGACGCGGCGGCACAAGACCATCATCTACAACGTGGATGTGGACAAATTGCAGGCCCTGTTGGTGCGAACCCTGCGCCCCGGCCCGGTTCCTCTTGCGGTCGCGGGCCAAGACCATTTCCGGGATTTGGCCCAGGCCGCCGATGGCCGGCCGGCCTCCCGGTCCGTGGGCCAGATCCTGGCGAATCAAAACCTTGTCGAGGTGGACTCGTTTGCGCCGTTAGGCAACGTCACGCTGCACTGGCACCAGGCCGGGCGCGAACGGCGGCAAGAACTTGAAGAGGAACTGGCCAGACACCTGGACGAGGCCCGTTTGTTGGATAATCCCGTGGCCACCTGGCTGATGGGCATCGCCGGGGCGTTGTTCAGTGTGATATTTTTGCTCGTTTTGGGGCTGGTGCTGGGGCTGTACTTTCCACCCCCCCGGCGTTTTTAGGCCAAGCGCGCGACTTACGCTAACCCGCAAGCGGAATTCAACATCAACAAAAAACGCGGCCGGACCTTACTCCGGCCGCGTTGCGGAGAAAACCACCCAGAGCTATTCCTTGGCGGGCTCGGCCGGCACTTCAAAGGTCATGAACAGGGGCAGAATATGGCGGCACAGGAAGCGCGGGTGGACCCAGCCGTAATGCTTTCCGCCGGGCGTGTAGCGGGCCTGATCGTAGTCCCACTTGTATTGCCGCAGGTTGCCATATAGCTTGGCGTCCGGGGTTTTGGGGGGCAGGCTGGCGAAACCTACCCGGCCGGCGGCCTGCACGCCCATTTTTCGGTCGGCGGTGCCGACCAGGTCGGCCACGTAGTCCAGCATGCCGTCCTCTGGACTCCAGAAGGCGTCGATGCCGCTTTTGGCAGCGCGCAACGCGCCGCGCAGATCATAGGTGCAGGCCACCGACGAGCCCAGCAAGATGATGCGGTCGATGCTTTTTTCCGCCAGCATTTCCGCGGCCAGTAGTACGACATGGGTCCCGGAGCTATGGCCGATCAACACCACCTTGCGGTCGGGGTTGGCTTTCCGGAAGGCCAGCACTTTGTTGACCATGCAGCCGGCGGCTTCGGCATGGCGTTCCACGTTGCGATGGTCGCGGGCCGCTCCCAGGCCCAGGCTCCAGCGAATCGTGTCGGTGGCATACGGCGTGCGAGTATCGAGCAACGCTTCCCGAAGACCTTCGGAAAGGTGTTCCGTATCGCCGGAGCCGTTGGCGACGAAGACGACGCCGGCGCCGGTAAATTTGGGCGGCGGCGGGACCTTCTTATCTTTGGGCGGCTCTTTCTTGTCCTTTTTGTCCTGCGCCGCAGCGGGCTGGTCCAGCGCCAACCATCCGCCCAGCAGCAAAATGCCTAGGGAAAACCAAAAGTGCCTCATGGGGTCTCTCCTCTGCCGATGGGTCGAAGACATGCACAAGCTGAGTACCACAAGGTTACCCCCAAACGCGGCCGGGGGAAAGAAACTTGTCGCCCGTTGGGGAGCGGGATGCCGCCGCGGGTTGGCCTTTCAGGCACCAACGGCAGAGATTAACGCCCGCGCGCGCTTGGGCCTGTTTTTGACCAAGCCCGCAGGCGAGTCTTCGGACCGAGCCGGAAGCGTGAGCGACGGGATCCGCCGGGACCGTCGCTCACGCTTCCGGCTCGGTCCGGCGCGACTCTTTCGCCCATATTATCCATGGTCCCGAAGCGTCATTCCTGCTTGACCCAAAACCTTGCGCAAAGCCGTCAGGCCCACTTCGGCCACCTGGACGGCCTTCGCCTGCCACAGAGTCGGATTCATTAGTTCCAGCGAAACCCAGCCCTGGTAATCCAGACCACGAAAGTGCTCGATCAGCGGCTCGAGGCGGAAATCGCCGTCGCCGGGCAGGATGCGGTCGCTGTTCGTGGCCAGTTCGCGTGGGACGCCCGCCAGGTCGCAGAGCTGCACGTGGGCCAGCCGGTCCGCGGTCAACAGGTCGAGGTCCTCGAACTTGCTCGGACCGGTGTAGTAATGAAAGACGTCGAAGTTGATGCCGACGTTGGCTTCGCCGCACTGGTGAATCAAGGCCAGGGCGGTATCGAGGCTGGCGAAAAAGGCGTTGCGGCCGCGAAATTCCAGGGCCAGGCGGATGCCAAAACCGGCGGCCCACTGCGCCGCCTGCGTGAGGGAAACCACCGCCCGCTCCAGAGCGGCGGCGTCTACCGCCTCGGCAAAGTCGGCGACCACCAGCAAAGTCGGAATGCCGAGCTGCTGGCACAGATCGAGGCGTTTGCGAAAATGATCGTAGTGGGCGCGGCGTTGTTCTCCCTGGGAAAGCAGCAGTCCCCCTTGGTAAGCGGCGGCGGCCAGTTGCATGTTTCGGGCTTCGAGCAGCTTGCGTGTGTCGGCCAGCGAATGTGTTTCCAGATAAGTTTCCAGCTTGGTGAGCCAGACTTCCATGCCGGACCAGCCTGCATCGGCGTAGGCGGCCACATCCTCGGCAAAGGAACAGGGCAAGGTCGTGGTTTCGCTGATGCATGGTTTCATTAACGAGTTGCTCCACTGGTTCAACTTCCATGACCGTCTTAGGGAAAAGTGGAAAGGTGCTTGATGAACGGAAACTGAACTTGAAGGTTCCTAACCAGTTTATCATCTACCGTAACAAGTTCGCACTTCTCTTGCTCCGCGAGGGCAACGTAAAGGCAGTCGTAGGCCCCAATACGCATCTGGGAGGAGATCTCGTAGGCGCGCGGAAGGAGTGGGATGTAGGGATATAGTTTTGGGAGGGTGGTCATCAGGTCGATGTAGAGCTTTGCACCCTCTGTGGGGGTGATACGGGCTTGCCGTTCGGCTCGAGTGAGCGCATGGATTACTTCGATCGGGAAGATGTCCGGTGAAAGAAGTTCATGGATTCCGTTCCGGTAGTCTTGCCGAAGAAGCTCGGCTTTGTCGGAGAGGTTCTCCTTGACGAGCATCTTGAAACCAACGCGGCTGTCGAGGATGTATTTCATTCGTCGTTGCGGAGCTCCCGAATCGCGGGAACGCCGATGTCGAGGAATCCATGCTTGCGGAAAATGTCCTCGCGGATTTTCTTCGCCTCTTCTTGGACGCGCTTTTCAAACCCGGGGTCCTTCTTTCCGGAAAGTGCGAGTTCAGTCGCCCGTTTCATATCAGCCAGCACATCGGGAGGGATAGTGTTCATACCTTGATCTTCGCTGAAACAAGAGAAAAGTGCAACGGAAACATTTCCTCATACTCGGCATGAGCGATTCCATTTTTCGATGCACCCCGTTTATTCCAACCCCTCGCTCCGCAACTTGCTCCGGGCATCTTTGGCCAGCTTCGATTTCGGCGAGCGCTTCCGGTGTGGAGCTTTTTTT
>CAZFGM010000172.1:0-11762 GCA_964518515.1 uncultured Alcaligenaceae bacterium
AGCGGTCCTTGCGACGTAAAGGCGAAGGCGTTGCGGCCATTGCGCGTCGGCAGGACGCAGTCGAACATGTCCACGCCGCGGCCGATGGCGGCCAGCAAATCTTCCGGCCGGCCCACGCCCATCAGATAGCGCGGCCGGTCCGCCGGCAGCGCCGCCGTGGCCGGCTCCAGGGCGGCCAGCATCTGCGCCGGCGATTCCCCCACGCTGAAGCCGCCCAGGGCGTAGCCGGGAAAATCCAGAGCGGTCAGGGCCGCCGCACATTCAGTGCATAGGGAAACGTCCGTGCCGCCCTGGACGATGGCGAACAGGGCCTGGTCGGGCCGGCGATGGGCCTGGCGGCAACGCTCGGCCCAGAGGATGGTTCGCCGCACCGCTTGCCGGCGATACTCCGGCGACGTGTCAAAAGGCGGACATTCATCCAGACACATGGCGACATCGGCACCGAGGTTTTCCTGGATGCGGACGGCTTTTTCCGGCGTCAATTCGAGCAGGGCCCCGTCGATGTGCGAGCGGAAGACGGCGGCGCGGTCGTCGATCTTGAGGTTGGCGGCCAGGCTGTATATCTGATAGCCGCCGCTATCGGTCAGGATCGGCTTGGGCCAGCCCATGAAGCGATGCAGGCCGCCCAGCTCGGCGATGACCTCATCGCCCGGCCGCAGGGTCAAGTGATAAGTATTGCCCAGGAGCATGGGCACGCCGATTTCGTCAAGCTGCCGTGGCGTCAACCCTTTGACGGTAGCTTGCGTGCCCACCGCCATGAACACCGGGGTCTCGACGACGCCGTGGGCGGTGTGCAGCCGGCCCAGCCGGGCGCCGCCGTCGGTGTGCAGGAGTTCGAAGCGAAAAGACATAGTGGTCAGGGGGCATTGGTCAGTGGCCAGTGACCAGATAATGGGGGGGACCGCCGCGATGCCCGGGACCTCCTCGGCGCCGTCAATTCGTCGGCCACGTGTCGCCTGCTTCCCATACCACTACCCAACGCCCGACCAGGCGACGCGCCTCCTCGAACTTTCGGATTGTCACCCGCCGTTCTCCACGTAGAGGATCGAGGAAGGTAACGTAACGGCGGGTATAGTGTAGGGGAATGATAGCATGTGTCATGTCAACCCCGTCGAGAGGCTGACGAAAGAGGAAGATAATGGGAAATCGTTTCTGGTTGATCAACTCGGCTAGACTTGCCTGATCCAGTTGCTCCTCGGCGGCCCGTAAGCCAAAGTGCCGGGCCAGCCGGCTTACCTCGGCAGGCACGAGGCCGCCTTCTTGCAGGTCGGTAAACTGAATCACCTCGGCTTCGCTAACCATCTTCCCCTGGAATTCCAGGATCATGCGCAAGCAGGCGATGGCACAGGCATCAGGCCTTTCTTGCCTTACGAAAGGCGGCGTCGAGCTCATCGCGCTTCTCCTGGGCCCATGTCGTCCCGGCCGCCCGCACCTCGTGCCGCGGGGTGCTGCCAATCACCCTCCCGGTCCCAGCATCGGCCACTACCATGCCAACTTCGGCCACCACCCCATAACCGGGGCTTGTCAATAACACGGGGACAATCCACACCTGGGCGTTCGGCAAAGAGAGCCTGTACGGCACTCCGCCGGCGTAGCTGGTCCCATAGTTCAGCAGACAATACTCATGGGCTGCGCTTTGCGCCGCTTTGGCACCGACGTCAATTTTGCGCCGCCGGAGAGCTTGACCCGTCGCTCCCCGATTTTTCACCTGGGCCATAGCCTCCATCCTTTCCAGTTGGGAAAAATCAAGCCCTGGCAAGCTCACGCCTTGATACGGGGTTGAGACTGGCCATGCCTGGCCCTCCTCGGCGCCCTGGTGATGGCCAAACGACAGCCATTTACCACCGGCGGGTCTTCGCCGCTGCGCAATCCGGACATCAGCCAAACCTGGATGGCATCCACGAGGTTCTCCCGCGCCTCCTCGAAGGTGGCCCCTTGCGTCAAGCAGCCAGGCAAATCGGGCGCCTCGGCCACGATCACATTAAGCTGCTCGCCCTTCTCATAAACGGCGTTCTTGAGTACCTCGGCCACGTAGTCCGCGAGGCTGCCGCGGCGAGGAGATTTTTTACTCATGAACCGGCCCTCCTGAAGTCTCTGCCGTCCGGGAGTTGGCCTCTTTCAGCGCCAATCTGGCAACAAAAGCCCTCACGGAAATAGTGGGCTCTTCTCGAACACGTTGCGCGGCCGCAGCTCGCAGCCGCACCAGGTAGTCATGGCCACGCCGCGGACCTGGACCTGGCCTTTCGGATTGATGAACAGGCCGTCCTCGTCGCGCGGCAAGTGATACGCCGGCGACAGGTACCACAGCACCACGTTCGTCTGCGCGATCGACCGCTGCTGGCGAATGTAGCGCGGCAACTGCGTGTATTGCTGCTCGTCCCAGCGGTACGGCGTGACCCAGAAGTCGTAGTGCGTGAAGGCCTCGTTGTCGCCCCAATGCCGCGGCGTGCCGGGCCGCAGCGGGAACAGCTCGTAGCTTACCTTCTTGCCCTGGCCGTTGAGCTTGCCGGAGGTGATCCACAAGCGCGTGAATTCTTCAGCCTTCCAGACCGCCCCCCCCTCGATGCCCATGTTGAACGGCTCGTCCACGTCCTCGATCTTGCCGCCCTTGGGGTTCTGGCGGCGAACCAGATAGACGGAATTGGTGTTGGCATTGTCGAGATCGACGTCGATGCGCCAGCAGGCGTGGTGCATGTGGCCGATGGTTTCATGGTCGCTGTAGTTCTTGCCGGTGGAGCCCATGCGGCAAGTGATGGTGCCGTCGCCGCGGAAGCTGTACTCGATGAGGTAGTTGTAGTTGCCGGCGCTGAGGCTGGACCAGAGGACCAACTCCTGGCTGCGGCGAACTTTGTCGTAATATTTCCACAGGATGCCGGTGTCGCGCAGCTCGTGGACGACGAGGCCGCCGTTGCGCAGCTTGCCGTTGGCGCCGGCATCGGCCTGAGTGTGTTGCAAGAGATCATAAGCGGCCTGGCTGCTGATGTCATAAAAGCGCGTGCCGTTGTTATAGGGCACGAAGATTTCGGACAGGCGAATCGAGCCGATGACCCGCAGCCAGGGTTCCTCCGGGGCGGTTTTCAGCCAGGCGCCGGTGATGACCAGGCCGGGGCCGGGGTTGACGCCGATGTAACGCACCTTCCAGGCGGTCTGCATCTTGCCGCCGACCGGAAATTCCTGGACGATCTCGTCTTCCGCGTAGGGGAACGGCTTCTTGTTCAAGGGCTGAGCCTTGGCCGTTGGGATGCCGAGCTTTTTCGCGTCCGGCTGGGTCCCCTGGTTGGTCCCCGGGAGAGGAAGGCCGGAGAAACCCAGAAGCAGAGCCGCGCCCGCCAGGCACATCCAACAGCGATGGTACATGGGATACCTCCGGATTTCTTTGCTTGTTTAGGTTTAGCGCACGCTTCATCCCCGACATTGGTTTCAGGTCCCCCTGGTGATTCTCCGTGCGCTAAACGTAAACACCAGGGTTTGGGGTTCACCGATGACCTCGATCTCCGCCCGGCCGCACGCGAACCGTTTGCGTCGTCAGATCCACTTCCACCGTCGGCCCGTACAAGAGGTACGTGCGTCCCTGGCGAAAAAGCAAACGCACCGCCCGATGCCGGTAGCTGGGCGACTTGGGATCGACGGTGTGGGCGACCAGGGCGTCGGTATCCAGTTTATCAGGCGCTCCATAGGGGGCGAGAGCTTTTTGCACCGCGGGGCTTTCGCGGGCCAGTTGACGTGCCAGGGCCAGCTCTTCCGGGGACAGCGACGTGGGGCAATCGGCTTGGGTTTCGACCCGGGTGACCTGTCGCCGGCCGAGGTTGACGCTGGTGAAAATGGCCAGGTTGCCCTCGTAGCGATAGTGAATCGCCAGAGCGTTGCGCGGCGACTGGGGATCGTCCGTATCGCGATGGACTTCCAGGTGCGTCAGGTAGATTTTGCCCTTGTACAGGCCTCGTTCCTTGAGGGCTTTGATCGCCAGGTCCAGGACCATTTGCCGTTCCTGGGCGGTCAGATCGAGGTGATTGCTTTTTTCTTGAGAGTTCCCGGGAAAAGGTGCCAAAAGCATGCCCCCCAGGATCAGGGAAAAAGTCCGCCGCATGTTGTACCCTCCACGTTGGGGCCGTGCCGTTGAAGCTCTATTTTCCAATAAAGGGACCACAAAAGACACGCAAAACGCGAAAAAAAACCTGGCGGCACTACCACCATGGTTCAGTTGGGGAAAGGTAAGGGAAGGAACCGGGGGAAATTTCCCCGGCGTAATGGGCGTAATGGCCCGGCCAATCTACGGTTCACCGGGGCTTATTTGCAAATAGCCAGCGCGCCGAGCGCGCCGTGGTTTTGGCGATATTGCGGGCCGAACGTTCGGTGCGGGCAAGGATTACCAATCCCTTTACGGCGTGTTGAGAAGTTCGTGCCAGCTGGAAACAAGGAGCAGACGTTCGGTCATCCGCTCGAGTCGGGAAAGGTCGGTGATAGCGGTCAGGGCTTCCAGATTGGACGGGCTCGGGGGGCCAAACTTTTGGCCGCCTTGCCGAAGCAAAGTTTTTCGCAAAGCGCTGGCCATTCCCTCGGCGCGTCCTTCTTCCAGAATGGCTTGGTAGGTTGAAGATTCTTTCATGCCTTGGACTCCTTGAAACAGGCGGGCGGATATTTCTCGCGGTACACGCAACCCCGTTAGCACATAAGTGGCGGTCAGCAACTTGGCCCGGTCTTCCGGTCGGGCCTCTCGCTCCAGGCGGTTACAGACCTGGCGAATTACCGCCTGAAGGGCTTCTTCCAAGGGAAGCCCTTCGGCAAGCTTGCACAAGGGAGCCAGCGGCAAAGTCCCCAGGCCGCCTTTCAAGTAACGCCGCACCGGTTGTTGCCATAAGCGGATGACCTCGTAGGTGAAATTCATTTTACCTTTGCGCGGCCGCCCGACGTAGTCCAGTTTTCCGGTCCATCGATAATGGTCCGCCGCTGGACGTAGAAGAATCACCACACTATGCACGGGAACTCGAAAACGGAAATAGAGTAAGGCATTGTACAACAAGACGCGGGCTTCGGAGTCGGCGTCGGGACCGCTCTGAAAGTTGATGTCCACAATGCGATCGGGCGGATCGCCATGGCCCAGGGCCACATCGGTGGCCGCGCTCACCGTGGACAGGTCCACGTTCAAGGCCCTCAACGGGCCGAAGTCCGCCAGGCCCATTTGCCTTTCATAATCCGGCACATACGACTGCACCAGGTCCTTCAGGGTAGCATCGAATGGCAGGGGCATAGCAACGCTCCCCTTTTCATGGCTTGGCAAGCTGGCGGAGCTTTGCGCACGGCTCAAAGCGCGATCCCAGGCGCTGGGCCAAAGTCGTGAGCGAAGCGACCATTTCCTGGCCGCGCTCGCGGGCATAAGCCAGCGGCCCGCCGCGATGCGGGGCCCAGGCGCCGGCCAGTACCAGGGCCAGGTCGATCGTGGTTTCGTCCGCCAACTCTTCTTCGCAGCAGCGGGCGGTTTCATTGACTAATAACCCTACCAGACGCTCTTGAATGTGTTTCATTTGATCCGCCGCGGACAAGGTCTCAACAGGATCGGGTTCCGGCAGGGCGGCCAGGATATCGCGCAGGCCGGGGTTGCTTTTCTTGCCCTGGCCCTTGTACCGATAAAAACCCAAGCCGGTTTTCGAGCCTAACCAGCCTTTTTCCACCATCAGGGCAAATAGCGGGCTCAACGGCAGGCGCTGGCCGAACAGCGGCTCGAGGGTCTGGACCAGGGCCGCCGCTTCGTCCAGGCCCAGGTGATCGACATATTCGAAAGGGCCCTGCGGCATGCCGAAGCGGGTCATGGCCGCGTCGATGCGATCCAGGCGATGGCCCTCCGCCAGCAGCAGGATCGCCTCGTTCCAGGCCGGCATGCAAACGCGGTGGACGACAAAGCCGGGACTGTCGCGCACCATCAAGCCGATCCGTCCCAGCTTACGCACCCAATCCGCCAAGTCTTCAGCCACGCCGGGCCCGGTCGCCCGGCCGCGGACCACTTCCACCAAAGGCACCCGCGCCACGGGATGAAAGAAATGCAGGCCGGCCATGCGGCCCGGATTTTTCAAGTCCTTTTGCAAATCCGCGATGCTCAGGGAAGTGGTAATGCTGGTCAGGATTGCCGACTCCGGAACGTGCCGCTCCATCTCCTGGAAAAGCTGGCGTTTTTTGGCGCGATCTTCTTCCACCGCTTCGATAACCGCATCGACCTGGTCGAAGCCTTTCCAGGCGGTGGTGCCGTGAATGGCGGAAAGTTTTTTTTCGGCTTCGGGCAAAGACAGCAGACCTTTGTCCACGCCTTGCTTGAACAGCCCGTGCAGCCGGAGAACGGTAAGACCGAGGGCCATTTCGTTGGCTTCGCGGATGACGACCTCGAAACCGCGCGAAGCCGCCAGGTGGGCGATGGCCAGGCCCATGGTGCCGGCGCCGACCACGCCCAGGCGGCGCAGCAGCCGCGCCCCCTCGCGTTTCTTTTCCGGGGCCTTGCGGGCCTCTTCACGCTGGAAAAAGAGCTGGATCAGATGACGGCACGCCGGTGTTTGCACCAGCCGGCCCAGAGCCTGGCGCTCGTAGGCCAAGCCGGCATCGAAGCCATGGCGCAAGCCGGCCCGGATGGCTTCCACCGCTTCGCCCGGCGCCGGCATGTCGTCGGGCACGCGGCGCTCGAGCAAGTGGCGGGTGCCGCGGAAGATGAGCCAGCGCCCCAGCCGGGTGGATTCGAACAAACGCTGCCGCCAGGTGCGATACGGCAATCCCGTGCGCGGGCGTTTGTGAACGCGGGTGACAATCTCCGGCAGGTCGTCGCCGCTGTCCGGCAGGAGTTCATCCGCCAGCCCCCAGGCCAGCGCATCTGACGCCCCGAGCCGGCGCGCCCCCACGATCATTTGCAAAGCGCGTTCCAGGCCGACCACGCGCGGCAAGCGCTGCGTCCCTCCCCAGGCGGGCACCAGGCCCAACTCGACTTCGGGAAATCCCAGCTGGGTCGTCGGCTTGTCCACCACGACACGGCAGTCGCAAGCCAGGGCCAATTCCAGACCGCCGCCCAGACAGGTGCCGGCGATGACCGCCACCGAGGGAATCGGCAAGGAAGCCAGTTTGTTGAAGAGGCGTTGGCCGCTTTCCGCCAGGGCCACGAGATTATCGGCATCGGCGCCACATTCATGAAGGTCGGCGCCGGCACAAAAGTTTTCCGTCTTGCCGCTGCGAATCAACAAACCCTGGAAATTGCCGGCGGCCACCTTGTTCAGGGCCTGGTCCAAGTCGCCAAGCACCTGACGGTTCAGCACATTGACCTTGCGGTCCGGCACATCCAGGACCAGTGCCGCGATGCCGCCGGGAAACTGATTGACCCACAAGGTTTCGGTCTGAAAAAACGCCATAAAACTGAGGATGGATTATTTAAAGCTTCTAGGGATGGAATAAAGAGCCCTTGGATTTGATCCATTTTTCGACTCCACGCCTACTTGGCAAAGATTTCGTCCTTGTTCTTTATGACCATTCCTTCTCTCCTTTCGATATCGGCCAACATTTTTCGAACCTTGCGCTTGGATTGGACACCCACTTTCCACAAAGCTCGCATAATATCCGCCAAATCAAAAACTTCGATGTCCGCGGATCGGCAGAAGTTACGAGCCCGACGATCATTCGTGACAAAGGCGGATCGGCGGGTTTGACACAGGATTATCGACTCCGCTTCGCCGCTATCGAGAGACTTCGGCCAGACGATGCCGTTGGACCACCTCCTCGGCCGTTAACGCTACCAAGGAGAGGGTCTTGTTCTCAACCATATCCAGGGCCGCTTGCAGAAAATCGCCCTTCTCGCGAACACCATCCAAAAGCTCGGCATACACTGCGGGGGTGATACCAATTTTATCCTTTGGAAAAAGCTCCCACAGCACTTCCATCGAGCCGATGAGCGTTAACGTGCCGATAATGTTGGTGTCCAACACAATCATTGACGTCGCTTCCGGATGCGTTCCACGGCTTCATCCAATTCCTTCGCCTGCCGGGCTTCCATGCTTGGGGGAACCCCGCGCTGACGGAGCAGTTCTTGAAATCGCCAACGTGTCATTCCGGCCAGTTCCGCCGCACGCCCCAAAGAAATCTCTTCATCTAAAAAGCGGCGTATGGCCGCCTCGACCCGCAGATAGGGTTTGAGGACAAAGAGAGACTGCAGGGCTTCGCGCATAGCTTCTTCCTTGGTGGAAAAACACCCTGCTCGGACGATGGCCGTAAGCTCTTGGTCCGTCTCCCGAATGGTTTCCAGACTCGCGGAATGAATCATGATCGTTCCTGGTGCGTCCTGGGTTATTCTGATTGGGCCGGTTAATGAACGGGCTTCACGACATCGAACAAACCCACGGGCCGTTCCGCAGCTTGAACTCTGAGAAAACCGCCGCCTCGAACAGAGGCAGAACAAATTTTCCATCCTCCATCCTCTTTTCTCCATCCTCCATCCTTTACACTCCCAGGCGCCCCGAAAACACCGACACCAGAATGGTCAAGAAACACCCCACGGCGGCGGTCAATGTCCCGGTCAGGGCCAGGGACCAGCCGCCAATTCGGGGATTGGCTTCCGTATCGCGCAGGGCGAGAATGCCCAGGACCAGGGCGGCCAACTGCGGCAACAGCGCCCCCAGGGCCAAATAGGGGGAACCAAACGACCGGCCCACGGGCAACAGACAAAAGGCCAATGGCCCCAACAGCAAAGCCATGAACAAACTCGTCAGGGCGAAGCCCGAAACGCGCGGCGGCACATCCAGGCCCCGCACGCGAAAATTCTTGCACGGGCCGCACAGGGATTCCCCCTGAAAAGTCAGCAGGCATTCGCCGCACAAGGCCTCGCGGCAATCGGCACAGGTCGTTTGCGGGGCCACGGTCGAATGGTTGAGGCAGAAGCGGGGATCAGGCCGGCGGCGGCCGGGACGCTCGCGCGCATGAGGCCGCTCGCGGTCGCGGGGCGGGACAGGAGGCGAGTCCGGCGCCTGCACGGGCACCGTGTCGAATTTCATGGGTTCCAGCTTGGGCCCGGTTAGCGGCACAGCCTCCGGTTCCTCCTGGGGAACCCCCATCCCCACATTGGTTGGGGGAGGCGTGGGCAGGAAAAAGTCGGGAGGCGGCTCGGTGGTCGTGCTTTCCCAGGGCACGGTCAATCCCTGGCCGCAGTCGCAGAACACCATCGTGCCGGCCGAGCTTTCCGGCCGGCCATGGGTTTTGCCGCATTGTTTGCAGAGAAACCAGATCATTAACCGGCCCCTGGTTGTCGCGAAAAATGCCGGAAAAAGCGCTTAAGAAATATTGTACCCGGAACAACTGCGAATTGCACGGGCCACCAACGGCAGAACGGCAAATTGAAAGACCCCAATTGGATTCAGGTATCGTGCTGTACCCAAGAAAGAGGTCCGCGAGCCACGAGCGTACCATAAAAAGGAAGGGCATGGCCATCTTCCTTCCCTGTGGCTAACAAAAAAGTGAATTCGCCCCCCGGTTGGTTAAAGACCTTCGGGAGATCAAACCATGGCCTTCGACCGATTCGCACGCAAGTACCCGCTGGCCCGGCGCCTTGTTGTCGTCATCCTTGAGTTCTTCACCTTCTCTCTCTTTCACCAATGGGGGGTGTTTCCTGTTTTCGACAGCATGTTGGTGCTCGGGTTCATTGTGCTGGCCATCGGGGCCGTCCTGCGCCAGCCGTGGGCCGTATGGTTCGGGGGTTTGGTTGTCATCGTCTTGTTTATTATCGAGGCTGATTTACGCGACATACCGGGGGCGATTTTCTTAGGTTTGGCCGGCTTTTTCTTCTTGGCCAGCATCTGGTCGCACCGCCAGTGGTTGAGGCGATCGTGGCGCCACTTTAGACCGGACGACGACACCATCCCGTTGGAACCAGGAAACATGGCCGCAGGGGCACAATTTCTGTGGCCGCGCAGCCGAACAGCCATGTTTCTGTCGCTGGGGTGTACCAGTTGCGCGCTGGCCGTGTTTGAATTATTTTGGACCCACGAAATGCTGATCGAAGGTTCTGCTGTGGCGGCACCCCTTGGCATTCTGGCGGCGGCATTCTGGTTCCACGGTAACTGGATTCGCTGGTACGGGCCGCTCTTGTGCCTCGGGCTTGCTGGCTTGTGCGCCTGGATCTTTGTTGAAAATGCTCTTCCCCCTACGCATCCTGCTTATTGGGGTATTGCCGTGTTCATCGTGTGTGCTTGGAATCTACGGCGGTGGAATTTCGAGCGCTAAGTTTGACGGAGTAGTCCGGCTTGCCTGGCCATCGGCGGTCAGCAGATCCGCCTTCAGGACTGTTTCGATACAACTCCTTGGGGATGTATCGCGCCGCAGGCGCGTGGTCCGTTAACTTGGTACTCTGGTCCAACGGTCCACCTTCGGTTGGGTGAATGGGGTTGAGAAAGTCCCCCGTTGACGGCTCGACTCAATTCTCCTATTTCCTATTTCTTCACCAGCTCCAGCGATTTTTCCACCACCGTGAACGCAGCCCGCGGCCGGGCGATGCGGCGGACGTTGGCCCGCAACTGCTCCAAGCGCTTCGGTTCTTGCAGGAGGGCCGTGATCTTGTGCCCCAAGACGGCGGTGGTGTTGGCCTTGATGGCGGCGCCGTTTTCCAACAGAAAATCGCTATTGCGGCTCTCCTGCCCCGGGATTGGATTGACGATGACCATGACGGCGCCCCTGGCCAGTGTTTCCGACGTGGTCAGGCCGCCCGGCTTGGACACCACCAGGTCGGCCACGGCCATGTACTCGTCGATGTCGCGGGTGAAGCCGAGCACCTTGACCTTGTGGCGCGGCGGCACCGCCATCTTGTGCAGCTCCTTTTTCAGGACCTCGTTGCGGCCGGCGACCGCGATGATTTGCAGCGGCACCGGCACCGTGAGCAGCGCCTCAAACAACTTTTCGATGGGGCCGACGCCGAAGCCCCCGGCCAGTTGCAGGATGATCGGCCGATCGGTCGCCAGGCCGTGCCGGGCCAGCAGGGCATCGCGGTCTTTCGGCTCGCTGAACACGGGGTGGATGGGAATGCCGGTCGGCAACGTGTCCTGGGCCGGCACGCCCCAGTGCTGCAAGTACAGGGCCCCTTCGGGCGTGGCCGTGAAATAACGCTCGCACGGTTGATTGACCCACAGGCGGTGCGTTTCGAAATCGGTCGTCGCCGTCACCTGCGGCACGGCGATGGCTCCTTCCTTTCGCAGCGCGGCAATGATCTCGGCCGGCAAGAAATGCGTGTTGATGACCAGGTCCCACGATTCCTTTTTCAAGAAGCGAATGAACGAGCGCAGGTTGAGCTTTTCTAGAACCAGCCGAAAGCGGTCGCCGCGATTCTTGCCCGAGCGGCTGGGTTGGTCGAGCATGTCGTAGAAGTAGCCGAGCACGTGCGGCGCCTTGTTGACCAGGTCGAGATAGAACTTGGCGTAGAAGCGGCGGAACAGGCGATTGGTCATTTCCAGGACGTCGAGGTTTTTGACGGTGGCGTCGGGCACTGTTTGGCGCAAGGCGGCCTCGACCGCCTCGGCGGCCCGCAAATGCCCGGCCCCCACCGAGGCCGACAGGATCAAGATGCGCGGAGTTTTCACCGGGAGTTCTCCTGCACGAAGTATTGTCCTTATAGTCCTTCTATCTTCGGTTGACACGTTCCGTAGGACGGATTTGCAATCCGTCCGGACGGTTTGGAAAACCGTCCTACGTGTCAATCCTAGGTGGTTCTTCTCCCAAGCGAGTGGGTAACTTTGGGGCGAAAATCAGATTTCAGGCAG
>CAZFGM010000173.1:0-11739 GCA_964518515.1 uncultured Alcaligenaceae bacterium
GCAAGGGCGCCAAGGTCCGGCCCCTGCCCGATGCCTTGGTGGACGTGCTCGACCGCCTTCGGGCCGAAGACGGTCAGCGCTATGCCAGCGCCACCGCTTTGCTGGGAGACCTCGACCGGATTAGCGCCGCCGTTCCCGCCAATCCCGAAGCCTGGGACCGTCTCCTCCGCCACATCCGCGACCACGGTGCGCCGGAAGCGGTGTTGCGTCAATCGGCGTAGGATTCCCGGATCATTTTGGCCCGCCGGCTTTCCTGCCACACCCCGTGGAAGAAGTAATCGCGTCCTCGGCGCTATTTTTGGCATGGGCCGCACAGGCGGGCGAACCACTCCTCCAACCCAGCGGCGAAAAGCCCAAGGAAACCAGACGCGCCGGGGACTCCGGTTTTTCCGCGTCTGCCTGCCGCGCACGTTCGATGGCTTGTGCCCGGCCTGTTCGTTGTTCCCGTCCTTCCTGGCGTGGCGTTTGTGCTCCGCCTAGGCGTTGTGCCAGGTCCGGTCCCAGGGAAAAAACCTGGGCGGCGACAAATCCTCATAATACCGGATAGTCCGCGTTCGATAACAACAGCACGTGGCATCGGCCAGCGCGATTGGGCCGAGGGAACGTCAAGACACGTTTCTTCCGGTTGTCCGAAAATGCTCGCGGTGCCGGCGGTGGCGATTTCGGGTACTTATGTTCGGCGCGGGTCTCCCGACCCCGCCGATGCTGTGAGGTCATGTTCGGCGCGGGTCTGGCGACCCCGCCGATGCTGTGACCGAAGGTCTCCCACACCAATTGGGAGACCTCCGGTCGGTCCTGCGGCGGGGTCGGGAGACCCGCGCCGAACAAGGGGGTCGAGAGACCCGCGCCGCACAACTTTATTTCGGAGAAAAGGAGTTTTCCATGAAGCGATTGGTGCAAACGATGACGGCCCTGGCCCTGGTGTGGTCCGGGCCGGCCCTGGCCCAGGAACCCGCGACCGGCCTGCCGCGCGGGGAACCGAAAATCACGACTCCGGCGGCAACCACGCCCGCCGCCCTGGCCACCGGCCAGGCCAAGACCGAAGTCTCCAAGGGCGAGGCCAAGGGCGCCGACCCGGCCGGCTGCATGATGGTGTGGGACGACCAGGGTTGCCACAACCGCCGCTGGAGCTTCGAGGCGGGCGGGGGCGTCTACTACATCCAGCCCAACTTCGAGACCAACCCGGCGTTTCGCACCTCCAGCACGGTGGGGACGACTACGGTTAATCGGCAACAGGACTTCCGCTACAACATGGACATCGCCCCCTTGGGCTGGGTCGGCGCCACGCACGAATGCGGCTTCGGCATCCGCGGCCGCTGGTTCCAGGTCAATGATAGTGCCTCGGAATCCATCACGGCCACAGGCGGGGTCACTGTGTCCACGATCAATGCTTACGGCTTGAGTGGAGCCACAGTTCCCCCCGGCAGCCGCCTGGATGTGGCCAGCGATCTGAAACTGGATGTGTGGGACCTCGACTTGACCCAGACGTTTACTTGCGGTCAATGGCAGCTGTTGGTGGGCGGCGGCGCCCGTTATACTCACATGGCCCAGGGATATCGCTCCGCCTTTCTTGCCACAGTCGGCGATAATAGGGTGGTCCTCGGCAACCACAATTTAAATGCCGCCGGCCCCACCTTTGTCGTCGAAGGCAAGCGCCGGATCGGAGAAAGCAACCTGGCCCTGTACGGCAACAGCCGCTGTTCGATTCTGTTCGGCTCGGCCGAAGCCGTGGGCCGGTCCTTTTCCGAGAATGCCCAGGGCCAGCAAGTCGGCACGGCGACGCAGAATGAATTTTTCCAATCCGACGTGTTGCCGATCGGCGAAGTGGAAGTGGGCGTGGAATACGGCCGCGACTGCGGCCGGGCCCACGTCTATGTCCAGGGCGGCTTCGTCGGCCAGGTCTGGTTCGGCGGCGGCAACGCCAGCCTGACCAACTTGAACGGCACGACCACCGATAATTCCAGCAACTTCGGCCTGGTCGGCGCCGCCTTCCGCGTCGGGGTGAGCTACTAAGGCGAGTGGAAATTGGAAATCCTGTAGCCGCAGGCTTTAGCCTGCGTCGGTCGCAGGCTAAAGCCTGCGACTACGGATCGTGGCAAGTTGAAAAGCGGGAAGTAGAAAGGAGAAGGTGGAAAGTATTTCGCCTTTCGCCTTCTACTTTCTGCTTTTCATTTTTCTTGGCCCGAAGGTGTGGCTCCGATGCTGGAATCGTCGCGGCTGTCGATCGGGCCCTGGACGCTGGCGGGGGGCGATCCCGCCGGCCGGCGCCGCGGTTTGTTTCTCGAGCGCGCCATTCGCGATCCCACCGAGGGCAAGGTCCTGGGCTTTGTTTCTTGGCGCCGGGGCTTGTTCTGGTGGCTGGTCCGGAAAAAAATGGCGGTGTATGAAACGGAAGACGCCTCGCTGGTCCTGACGCTGTGGGGTCCGGGCTGGTTTCGCCGCGCCTGGGAAGTGCTGGACGCCGAAAACCGCCTTCGGGCCATGGTCTTTCGCACCTGGCTTCTGGATGGCGACGGCCAACCCCTGGCCCTGCTCAACGTCCCGGGCAGCGGAGATCGTATCCAGTTCATGGGACCGGGCGGCAAGGAATTGGGCTATTTGCAAAAGGGAAAAGAGCAGGACATGATTCTGCACTTCGCGAAGGAGCTGGATCCTTTTACCCGGATGGCCCTTCTGGGAGCGGCCCTGGCCTTGGGCGGAGAATAATTGCCAATTGCCAATTGCCACGAAGAAACAGACCTCTTCCAGTGAGTGCCATGCTGCACGTCGCCTTGTATGAACCGGAAATCCCACCCAATACCGGCAACATCGCCCGCTTATGCGCGGCTACGGGCGCCGCCCTGCACCTGGTCGGCCGGCTCGGTTTTCGCCTGGACGAGCGCTCGCTGCGCCGGGCGGGACTCGATTACTGGCCGGAGGTCACGCTCTTTCGACATGCCAGTTTGCCGGATTTTACCGCCGCCTTGAGCGAAGGAAAGTGCGGACCTTTTTCCGGCTGGGGATTCTGTTTCACGGCCCATGCTTCCACTTCCTATTCAAGGGTCCGTTATGGCGCCGGCGATTACTTGCTGTTTGGCGGCGAAGGCCACGGCCTGCCCGCGGGCGTGATCGAAAGCCATGAGGGCCGCGCGCTCGGCATTCCCATGCCGACCGGCAAAGTCCGCAGCCTCAACCTGGCTACTGCCGTCGGCATTGTCCTTTACGAAGCCCTGCGCCAACTGCACCACTGGTAAACTTTGCCGTCGGGGAGTAGGTCCGGAGTGGAGTCGCTTCCTTTCCCGGCCGATACCTGCCTACGAGCGGCGGGGTTCATCCCCGCCGTCCGGGAAGCCGACGGCGGAGAGGGTGCACGACACGGTTTGCCAAGGTCTGTTGGGAACTGCCTCTGTACCGTTCCGGTAGGACGGAAACCCACGGAACGGAGGGCGTTCCCTACAGGATTTGCACCAAATTACCAACCGTGTCGTGCACCCCGGCAGGGATGAACCCCGCCGCTCGGATCGGACTCAGGAGACCATTCCAAAGGGCCTGACATGAACGCAGTCGCTTGTTTACCCACCCTGGACGAATTGCGGCGTCACGTTGTGGACAAGCTGTGCACGCACGACCGGCTCGATCCCGCGCAGACGCCGTTGCACCAGGCGGTCATCACGCGGCAGGGCAAACCGTGCGGCTTGTTTTTCCAGGTTCAGGGGCCGCGTCTGCTCAAGGCCTATGCCGTCTGGGCCGGCGAGGAAAACCGCATCCTGTTCTATGATTCAAGCGGCATTCGCTTCGGCGAAACCCGTCTGAGCGAGGCGCCCGATCCGGGCAAACTGGCCGCCGCCGCAGCGCCCAAGCGCGCGGCATGAGCGAGAATTGCATCCCGCCTCTTTCAATTTACAATCAAAGTTCGGCGCGTCCAAAGCGTAGTAGAATTAATTCGCCCGGGTTTTTTCCAGGATGTCGCGGACCTTGGCGGCCAGCTCATCCATGCGGTACGGTTTGTTGAGATAAGCGACGACCTGGGGGATGTCGGCGAGCTGGTGGTGTTCGGCCGCGTAACCGCTGGAGAACAGGACGCGGACCCGCGGGTTCAGCTCGCGCAGGCGTAGCAGGGTGTCGCGGCCGCTGAGCTGCGGCATGGTGCCGTCCAGGATGATCAAGTCGATGTGGTCCTTTTGCTCGCGGTACACTTCCAGGGCCTGGGCGCCGTCCTCGGCGGCGCGGACGGTGTAGCCGCAGCTTTCCAGAATGCGCTTGCCCAGGTTGCGCACCAGCGGTTCGTCGTCCACCAGGAGGATGGTGCCCTGGCCGGTGACCAGGACCGGGGCGGCGTACAGCGGGGCAGGGATCGGCGCCTGCAGGAGGCGCGGCAAAAACAAGTCGAAGCGGGTGCCCTGGCCGGGGGAGCTGTCGCAGGTGATCCAGCCTTGATGCTGCTCGATGATGCCGAAGACCATGGCCAGGCCCAGGCCGGTGCCCTTGCCGGTTTCCTTGGTGGTAAAGAAGGGCTCGAAAATGCGCTGGCGGATTTCCGCGGACATGCCGGTGCCGGTGTCGCGGACGGACAGGCGGACGAATTCCCCCGGCCGGGCTTCGAGATTGAGGCGGCGGTAATCGGCGTCCGGGGTGAAATGGGTGGTCTCGAAAATCAGCTGGCCGCCCTGGGGCATGGCGTCGCGGGCGTTAAGTGCCAGGTTCATGAGCACCTGGTTGATTTGTCCGGGATCGGCCAGCACCAGACCCAGGTCGTCGGCCAGGCGCAGGTCCAGTTGAAGGCGCGGATCCAGGGTGCGGCGCAGGAAGCGCACGGTTTCTTCAACGGCCTGGTTCAGGTTCAAGGGTTGCGGGCGGAGCATGGTGCGGCGCGAGAAACCGAGCAGGCGCTGCGTCAGGTCGGCGGCGCGGAGGCCGGCGAGTTGGGCGTTGTGCAAGAGCTCGTGGCTGGCGTTGCCGGGGCCTAGCCGGTCCAGGGCAAAGGACACATTGCCGAGCATGACGGTGAGCAGGTTATTGAAATCGTGGGCGATGCCGCCGGCGAGCTGGCCGATAGCTTCCATTTTCTGCGCTTGCCGCAGCTGGGCCTCGAGCGACAGTTGCTCGGTAACGTCCCAGAAAATGCCGAGCACGCCCACCACCGCGCCGCGCTCGTCCTTGACGGGAGTCTTGATGACGCGGACGGTGCGCAGCTTGCCGGCTTGCTGGTTTTGCTCTTCCAGGTCCAGGCGGCGTCCCTCGGTCAGCACGACCAGGTCATCGGCGCGGTATTTTTCCGCCAGATGGGCGGGAAAGAAGTCAAAATCGTTTTTGCCGATCAATTCCGCCTCGGGACAGCCGGCGGCGCGGCAGAAAGGCCTATTGGCCGCCACGAAACGCAGGCTGCGATCCTTGAGAAAGATGCATTGCTCGAGGTTTTCGATCAGAGTGCGGTACTTGGCTTCGCTGGCCGTCAGCGTTTCCTCGATGCGCTTGCGTTCGGTGATATCGACGATGGTTCCTTCCAGGACCGGCTGGCCCGCATCTTCGAGCAGGCTGACATTTTCCAGGATCCAAACCGGGGTTCCGTCATTGCGGCTCAGGCACAGCTCGTAATTGGCCAGGTGGCCCCGGTCGCGAAGCTGGTCCAGCAAGCGCGGCCGATCCTCCGGGTGTGCGTAAAGCTTGAGGGCATTGTGGTCCAAAAGGTCGTGGCGCGAAGCATATCCGAGGATGCGGGCGAAGGCGTCGTTGCAGTCCAAGAGCCGGCCCGCAGGCGTCGAGCGAAACACGCCGGCCAGGTTGCGCTCGAAGAGGCGGCGATAGCCCGCTTCGGAAGCCCGCAGCCGATTCAGCTCGATTTCTTTTTGCTGGAGCCTGGCCTGGATTTCGTGGTGCCCGCGCAGGTCGCGGGCCGTGATCAGGCCCAAGGTTTCCGACTCGGCGTGCAGCCGGATCACCGTCAGGTGGACGGGAATCCATTGTTGCTGCTGCCGCAGGAAATAGCCCTCCTGCAAATGAACGGGACCGGTTTGGCGAAACGCCTGGCGCAGGCGCTGCATGCCTCCGGGCACTTCCGCGCGAAACAGGGAGGTCACCTGGTGCCGCAGCAGGTCCTGCCGGCCCAGACCGCTGAGCTGTTCCGCCAGCCGGTTGGCCTCCACGATCTGCTCGCTTTCCGGATCGAACAGAAACAGGGCATCTCCCGCCTCTTCAAACAGAATCTGCGCGAATTCGGCCAGGGAAAAAGTTTTCATGGCCTTCCTGAATAATTTTGAAAGGGCCCCAGGAAGTGGCAATCCATTCCGACGATCCCGAGATGACCTTTTTCAATGTAGCATTTTTCCCCTCGAGAACAATGATTTTCCCTGGTGCGGGCGCGGAAATCCTTGGCGAAAAGCCTTGTCCTGCTTTCTGTTCCGTCGCTGCGGGCCAGGAGGGCTGGAGTTTCTTGGAAACGTTGGTCTAACGGCTGGGGTCTGAGGAACGTACAATAAAGGACACCGACGGGCGTCGGTGTTGGGGGGTTTTCGCCGTGGCCGACGAAAAGGGGGCCCAGAAGAAAAAGGGACCGAAAGGGGGAGTCAAGCACACGCCCGGCCGGGGACACGATACCAAGAGCGCCCCATCGAAAAAGAACCGTTTTCGAAAAAAAGCGGTGAAGATGCGCAAGGAGAAGGAAGAACTGGCGCAAAAGCTCTGGCAAGAGTGGGACGCGATGTCGGCTGGGCATCGAAAATTGCTCGGTCCGAAAGGCAAGCCGAAGTTGCCGAGGCCAAAGAATGAAAACTAAACCTCCCCCCGACCGGCGCAAGTTCGCCGACGCTCGGGACGAAATCGAATATCTGTACCACAAACTGCTCTACTGGCTCTATCAGCGGGAAGACCGCGAACGCGCCCGCGCCTTCGCGGACCGCCTTGTGCGGTTACTTTCCAAAGCGTCTCCTGGCCATGAAGCCATTTTCCCCGAGGAATGTTGGTCTCTTATCTTCGAGGCCAAGGAAGACCTTCCCCGCGCCGTCGAGCACCGGGAGAACGAAATTCGGCTAATAAAACGCTTACATGAGATTTCCCGAAACACGGCCCAGCAGGGAGATCTCTTACGCCTTTATGGTTACGACGACCTGAGCGACCGCCTGGACCTGCTGGCGACGCTATATCACGACAGCGGCAATTTGACTAAAGCGCTTACCATCCTCCATGAATCCAAGCAGCTCTGTAAGGCCCGCGGAATCCGGTTTGATGGGGATGATATTCTGCAGGAGTACTTGGAAGAGAAAAGGAACTCCCCTAAAGCCCGTCCTAGGGTTCCGTTAATCTTCGAATGACGGGTCCGAAAACGTGGGATGACTCGTAGCCGCAGGCTTCAGCCTGCGATGTGGCGGGCGGTTCAACGCAGGCTAAAGCCTGCGGCTACAAACCACCCGTCAATCGAAGTTTTATGGGACACTAGGGTGCGCCAAGCCATTGCCTAGCTGGCAAGAATCCCACGGGCAATTCTGCCTGAGCCCCTTCCCCCGCGCTTTCGCTCTCCCCATTCTCCCCCACTCTTTCACACCGGGAAAGGTTCTCTTATAATCCAAGAGTTGCGGGAGGCAGTCATGCTGCGGATGAAATGCCCAACCTGTTCCCGTGCGCTGGGAATCGACGAGGCCTACGTAGGCATGCCCGGCCTATGTCCGGCCTGTGGGACGACTTTCACGGTGCCGGCCCCGGCCGTGCTTCTGGACGACGACCCTGGTGTTTCCCCACCGGCCGAAACCGCTCTCTCTCCGGCCCCGGATGCAACCCAAGCTGCCAGCACGGTAACGGCTCACGATCTGCTTCCCGAGACTCCGCTCGCTTTGGCGCCGGATCGGCCGGGCGAAGCCAATCTCCTCTCGGACCCGTGGTGGAATTCCGATCCGCGGCGCACCGACGCCAAGTCCTTGACTCCGGAGGTTCAGGGGGACGGCTTGGCCGCGGAGAACAGTCCGGAGGTCCCCGTCTTTTCCGCGGCGGATTTGCTGCCGCTGCCGGAGAACGAGCCGCCTGTGCCGTTGTTGTCGGCGGCCGATCTGTTGGCTGTGGAGGAACCTGCCGGCCTTCCCGCCCAAGAGGGCGGCCAGCCGCGGCTGTCCCTCGATGACAAGAACCAGCCGCTCGAGGCCATCAAACCGGCGGATGGGATTTCGTTGCCATCGCCCCGGCCAAGGGAGTCCAGCCCCGCCAGCGATGCGATCACGTCCTTCCCTCTGCCGGGCCCCGCCGCCGAACCCGGTCCCCTCGACTGGGGGGAAACTCCTCGCCGCGAGGTCAAACCGGTTCCTTGGCCGCGCCCGAGGAATCGTTCCGCTTCCGGCTTCGTCTCGTTGATTCCCGGAGTGGAAGACTTCTACCTGGGCATGATTGCTCTGGGAGTGCTCTGGCTGGGGCTGTCGATCCTGGTGCTGGTGGCCCCGAAACTGTTCTGGCTGCCGATTCTCTTCGGCGGCTTGATCTACCTGGGCGGCGCCTTCTGGTTATGCCAATCCATGGAGGAAACCAACCCGCTATGGAAATACCTCCTGGCATTTATTCCCCTCATCGCCGTCGTCTATGTCGTATGCCATCGCGATCGGGCGCTGCGGCCCTTCGTGATCACGCTGGTGGGGTTGGGGTTGCTTGGCGTCGGCCTGGCTGCGGGCCGGCCGTTCCTGGACCCGCCTTTTGCCGCCGACGTGCTTCCCCCTGGGTTAGATTAGAAGACCGCTAAGGGGGGGACTTATTCTCCTCCCCACCACCCCTTGTCGGCCCCCTTACAATTCGAGTGGAACAGGAAGGGCGGCCCACCCTCCTCTCGCGTTCGGCACGACCGCTTCGGCCGGGTTCTCCGGCGCCCCGCATTGCCTGAAATTCCCAATTTTTCTCAATCCGGGCAAGGAGAGGGAAAAACGCAAGGAAGGGGATCGGCAGAGGTTCCCCAAGTTGTGGGCTTTTTCTCATCTTGGAGACACGACTTGCCGATACAGCAATTAAACACGGTCCCACAGCCCAAGGGCGGCGTCCCTGCCCGGTGGCCCGACGCCGTGTCGGTGCGAGGTGAGTTGGCCCGCAAAAGGAAACCCCGCCCCGGTCGCTGAAACCACGTGCCTGGCCCTGGACGGCTCGACCCGCTGCCGTCCCGCAACCGGCCAGGAGGGAGGGTCGGCCCCCTCCCGTGTGCCGCGCGCGGCGATTGGGGAATCCGTCAGCCATTATTACTGGAGTGCCTGCCATGAAAAAAGTTTTTACCACCGGCCAGGTCGCGAAGATCTGCAAGGTCGCGCCGCGCACGGTGAGTAAATGGTTCGATTCCGGGCGCCTCCGCGGCTACCGCATCCCCGGCAGCCAGGACCGCCGCATTCCCCGCGAGCATCTCATCAAGTTCCTCAAGGAACACGGGATGCCCCTGGGGGAGCTCGAGGAAGAAGGCCTGCACAAGGTCCTGATCATCGGTGCGGAAAAACTCTTCATCGATCGCGTCAAGGAATTGTTGCCCGAAGATGACGACTTCAAGTACGAGTTGGCCCACTCGGGCTTCGAAGCCGGCATCCAGGCCGAAAGCTTCCATCCCGATTCCATCATCATCGACCTGGCCATGGGACGCAGCGAAGCCCTGCAGATTGCCGGCAATCTTCGCCGCAATCCCGCCTACGAGCAGACCCAGATCGTCGCCCTGGCCAGCGAAGATGAAGCAGCCCCCGAAGCCCTGGCCAATTACGGCTTCAACGAGGCCTTCAAAAAACCCTTCGACGTCGCTCTCCTTGCCGAACGCATCAAGACGCTGGTCGAGGAGAAACGCGCGAATATGTAAGCCGACAGGCTTAGGCGAAAACGCCGGCTAGGGGACTCATGGCCTGGTCCCCTGGCCGGCGTTTCTTTTTTCAGCCAGAAATCGATATTTCACGGCTCACTTTTCCCCTCCGGTCCGTCCTGATCCAGGCCCTCCTTGGCCTGCCTCGGTCAGCAACCCTAGCCCGGAGTCCGTTGTCACGAGCATACCGATGCGAAGGGGTCTGGCAGTCTAATGGGGGCGTTTTATTATGCACAGCTGCTCGCACTGTCAGAAATCTCTTGCCATTTTTCCCTCGAAAGCCCTACTTGCAACAAGAATAGCGAATCACCCCGGCGACCGCTCCCGCCACAATGAACAGCGGCACTTTTTCCAGAACCAAGCGTCGCCAACTCGGTCCGTTGGCGGCCAGGCGCCCGAGCGGCCAGTAATCCAGCAAGAAAAAAATCGCCGGCAAAGTTACGAGCATCGGTTTGGCCAGCAGGCTGAGGACCAGGCCGCCCATCAAGCCCAAATATCGCCCCCAGCTCGGCCGTTTGACGTAGAGGGCATAGCCCCACAAGGTCAAGAGGCCAAAGAACGTACTGAGGACATCCTTGCGCTCGGTGACCCAGGCGACGGATTCAACCCGCAGGGGGTGAACCGCGAAAAAGGCCGCCACCACCGCGCTGCGCCACACCGCTCCGGTCATGCTGCGCAGCCAGCCAAACAGAAACAGGACATTGGCCAAGTGCAAGAGCAGATTGGTCAGGTGATAGCCTGCCGGGTTCATGCCATGAAAGTGAAAGTCGGCAAGGAACGAAATCCGGGTGAGCGGATTCCACATGTGGTAATTCAAGTCCGTGACGGCCCAATGGATGCCCTCGCGCGTCAATCCCTTGTGCAGGTGAGGATTGGCGGTGACGTACATGGGATCATCCAGGTTGATGAAGTCGTTGGCGCAGGTGTGGCCAAGGCACCCCAGGGTCATGGCCACAAGACCCAGGCAAATCAGGAATTCAACACGATAACGCTTCATGGGGCTTGAGTGGTTTGGGAAAAGTAGACAAGCAGGTTGCGCAGAGTTGTGGGCAGGAGCTTTAGCCCAGAAAGCCCAACCGGGCAAGCCCTGTTTTCTGCCCTTCCGGAGAGGTGTACGGTGACGAGTAAGGGAAGGAGAAGGAATCTCATTTCGCGCTGGCGGCAATGAACGGCAAAAGCATCTTCGCTTTGCCCGGCACCCAGGCGGCGCAGGCGTTGAGGATGGCATGGCGGAAGGAATCCGCTTCGGGCACGCCGGGAAGGATCAGCACCACCTGGCCCTTGCCGATGATGTGGAGCGTGGCGGCCCGGAAGAAGTTGCTGTTGATGTCGGTCTGCACGCGGACCTCGTCGATATCGGCCAGGGCGACTTCCTGCGAGGGCGCGCCTTTCCAGCCGCGGCGAATCATGAGCCGGCGATTGGTCAGCGTGTAGCGGCGGGCCAGGAACGGCGCCAGCTTGCCGAAATTACGGCTTCAACGAGGCCTTCAAAAAACCCTTCGACGTCGCTCTCCTTGCCGAACGCATCAAGACCCTGGTCGAGGAGAAACGCGCGAATATGTAAGGGGACCTCCCCCGCGAACTACCGACGGCCGGCCGGCCCGCGCAACGGGCCGCCCGGCCGTTTGCGTTTTGGCGGCAAAATCAAGATTGATTGGATGGGTGAACGGGTCGAGGCCCCGTCCCTCCTTGCGGATCAGGTTCTTGCCACGCAACTTCTTCAAATCGTACGAAGCATGACGGGCTTGGTACTGCTCGGGCGACCAGCCCAGGATGGCGCACACCTTGGCCGCCACCGCCAAACCGCGGATTCCCGCTCTGGGGACATTTCCCCAAAGCGTTCCTCCGCGGTTTTGGGCAGATGGTCCGAGCCGATAATTACGGCCGTGCCACCATGTTGTTGTTGATGGTGTAGGTCACGGTCACGTTGGCGGTCAGGTCCTGCCTGCCGGCGGCCAGGGGCAGGC
>CAZFGM010000174.1:0-11703 GCA_964518515.1 uncultured Alcaligenaceae bacterium
ATTGGGGATTATTGAGGATTGGCGATTGCTGACTGAAGGACGATTCCACGGAATTCGCACGGAACTTTCCAGGCCATCGTTCCCGATTCAGCGTCGAATGCTTGAAGCAGAAACATCGAAGCGATCTATTAGTCCGTGAATCGGTCGATGGTGTCATCCACTTGCACAGTTTCTTGGGGACTCGGTGATTTCGAGTTTGACGAGCTGCCCCGCCGGCACTATACGGTGAGATCCTCTCGCACAGCCACTTGATTTGGGGTCACTGGCGTCTTGTCAGTCTGACGGTTCCAGGCCGCCCGCGACCGCGCCGACCGCGGCGGCGACTTCCTCAACTGGCAGCCCTATCCCCGCGAAGACGCCCGTGCCCAGGTCCAGGCCCGCGAGCCAGACGCCCTGCTCCGTGCCGCCGAGGACGCCATTCGCAACCGCGATCAGGCCCGCGCTAGCGCCGCCATCCACCGCTACGGCGAGCTCGGCCATCCGACGCGCCCCGTCTTCGATTTGCTCTTGCGCTACGCCGTCAGCGAGGACGGCGCCCTTCACGCCGAGAAATACTATCGCACGGTGACTGAAGAATTCGCCGCCAGCCGCCCCGCCTTCCGCTGGCGGCAACTCGTGGCCCTGGCCCGCGTCACCGCCAGCGCCTACGGCCAACCCGCTCCCGGCTACGCCGACGCCTGCCGGTTGCTGGGGGTTTGAGATGCCAACATTCCGCCCGTACCGATCAATTCTGCGACGGCATTTGATCGGTACGGCGCGACCGGCCCGAGGCCAGGCCTAAAACAGGGCCCCGGTACTGAGAGGCACGGCGGTAGGAGCAGCCCAGCAGGCGCCGCCTGCCCGTTGCCAGATCATCGCCCTGCACCGCCGCTTGCCAGTTTTCCGCGGCTGGGGCCACCCGCGCCGACTTGACCACCGACGAATTGCACCGCCTGGCAACCCCCCTGCCTGGACCGGAGTTCGACGCCGGACCGGCTCCCCCTGAATTGGATCGCCTGGAAATCAGCTACCCGCCACCCCCGCCGTAAGCGGCTTGATGCCATGTCGGAAATTACTTTCGGGGACGCTGCCCTATTGGCCGGCTTGCTTCTTGGCGGCCGCCTGCCCAAAGCCGAAGACTCTCTCCGGCAATTCGGCAAACATTTTCGACAGCAGAGATTCGATGTGTTCCAAGCGCCGGTCTATCTCGGCAAACTTCTGATCCAAGCGCCGGTCTATCTCGGCAAACTTCTGATCCATCTTGTCGCTCAATCTCTCCACGCGAGCCAAAAAAAGCACCTGGTTTTGCAGAAGGTTTGCCATCGCCTGCTGCAACAAGGCGGTGGTTTCTTCGAACCGGCTTGCGTTTTTCTGTTGCTTCATCGGTGATGGTCCCCGGAGAGCGATCAAGCGCCATGGATAGTTTATCGCGTTCGGGGGGGCCGGGGGGCTTTGCAACGAATTAGTAGGTCGGGCTTTCCAGCCCGACCTGAACCGCCCAAGCTCAATGAATCTGGGCAAGGGACGTCGGCCTGGAAAGGCCGACCTACAATTGCGTTGCAAAGCCGGGCCGGGGCCAGGGCTAAAACAGGGCCGGACGGACCTGGCCGGTGCTGAGGGGAACGGCACGGCCGAAGGCATCGCGAACTTTCGTTTGTGGATTCACTCCAAGGGCATAAAGCAACGAAGCCGTCAAGTCTTGCGGCGTATACGGATCGTCGGCCGGGTAGGCGGCGAAGCGGTCGGAGCGGCCCAGCAGGCGACCGCCGGCCAACGGACCACCGGCCAGCAGCAGCGAATAGCACTGGCACCAGTGATCGCGGCCGGTCTCGTTGACGCCGTTGCCCGTGAACTGGCCGAACCGCGGCGTCCGGCCAAACTCGCCCGTGCACACCACCAGCGTGCTTTCCAATAGGCCCCGCGCCGCCAGATCTTCCAGGAAGGCGGAGAAACACTGGTCGAACGGCGGCAACAATTCTTCCTGGAGCCGGCGATTGTTATTGAAGTGCGTGTCCCAGTGGGGCAGGGGATTGTTGACTTTGCCGCCCCAGTATACCGTGACCAGGCGGACGCCGGCCTCGACCAGGCGCCGGGCCAGGAGCAGGCTCTGGCCGTACTTGTGCCGGCCGTACCGGTCGCGGACGCGCTCGGGTTCCTGGCCGATATCGAAGGCCCGCCGCGTTTCGGCCGAGGTGAGCAGGGTGAAGGCGCGGCGCTGATACTGGTCCAGCTCCCGCGCCGGCCGCGTGTCGCCAAGGCGGCCAAGCTGTTCGTTGACGGTTCGCAACAGTCCGCGCCGACCGGTCAAGCGGTCTTCCAGACCGGGAGCGGATTCCAAACCCTCGACGACAAAACCTTCGTCGCTGGGATCGCCGTAAATCGCGAACGGGGCGTAATGGGCGCCGAGAAAGCCGCCGTTCTGGCCGGGCGTGGTGTACGGCCCATCGCTCACCGGGTCGGGCAAGGACACCGCCGCGGGGACCAGGCCATGCGGGCGACGGCCGACAGCGACCTGGGCGCCCAGGTGCGGGAAATCGTTTTCCGTCGGCGTGAAGGCAATCAGGTCGCGCGGCGGCGGCTGGCCGGTGGTCACGAAATACGTCGCCGTATTGTGGTTGATCGCCGTGTGCGTCATCGACCGCACGATGGAAAAGCGCTGGGCTTGCCGGGCCAGGCGCGGCAAGTGCTCGACGATGTGCATTCCCGGTACCGTGGTGCGGATGGGTTGGAACTCGCCGCGAATCACTTCCGGAGCCGCCGGCTTCATGTCGAAGGTGTCGAGCTGGCTCGGACCGCCGTGCAAGAGGAACAGGACGCACGACCGCGCCCGCGGCCGGGCCGCTGTTTCCGCGTGCAACAGCCGCGGCAGCGACAGGCCGCAGGAGCTCAGGCCGCCGATTTGCAGCCAGCGCCGGCGGCTGAAAAAAGAATCTTGCCTTGGCCGATCTATCCCGGACATGGCGTGGACTTCCCGCGAAATGGGGCGCGCGCTATACGACGCTCCTTAAAGGTTACTCGGAAACGGCACCGCTGTCAAAACCCAGGCAATCGGACCAATCGCATGCTTCTCCTCTGAACTCGCAACGCCAGTCAGAGCCGCAGGGTTGTTGGTGCCGGCCTTCAGGCGCGATAAGGAAACAAGCCCAGCCCCGGTGGGCGAGCCGGGGCTGGGAGGATTTACGAGGTGGCCAGGGCCAAGTCGCGGCGCGGGGCGGGGCGGGCGGGCCGGTTGGTCAGGACCTTGTCGAGCAGCCGGCGCAGCCGCTTGCGGGCGACGTGCAGGCGGCGCTTGATGGTGCCGACCGGGGTGTCGAAGTCGCGGCTCATCTGCTTGAGCGAGTGGCCGCGCAGGTAGAAGGCCTCGAGCGTGGCCCGGTCGAGGTCCTTGAGCCGCGAGAGGCCAGTGAGGACCTCGCTGCGGTTCTCGGCGCGGACCATCTGGTCGAGCGGCGTATCCAGTGCGGCCGGCGCGTTCTGCAGGAACTCCGGCGCGGTGCCGAGCACGGGACCGCGCCGCGTCAGGCGGTTGATGGCCATGCGCACGGTGATCTGCCGCAGCCAGCTGACGAAGCAGTGGGCGTCGCGGAGCTGCTCCAGGCGGGTCATGGCGTGGATGAACACTTCCTGGGTCAGCTCCTGGGCCTCGTTGGCGTTGCGCAGGCGGGCCAGGGCCAGGGCGTAGACGGCCGGCTCGAAGCGCTGCACCAGCTCGCCGTAGGCGCCCCGGTCGCCGCCGCGGGCGCGGATCACCAGGTTCACGATCTCGTTCCAGGTCATGATTCTCGCCTCTTCGATCCTTGCCTCGTCTAGAGAAACACCGTAACTCGGGGCCTTGTTCCCTGGACCACGGGAAAAGGCCTGTTTGTAGTCCCGCCTTTAGGCAGTCTTCGGAACCGGCTAAAGCCGGGACTACGAACGCTTGCAAACACCGAGACGGTGACAAGGACAGCACGACACCCCCGGTCGCGGAACCCGGTCTCGCCGGAGGATGCGCTTAGGTGGTCAAGGGATTCGCTTTTCGATTACCGCAAAGAATCGGCAATCAAACATGTCCCTCGATGTCCCACGTCGCTGGCATCCCCTGGTGGCCGGATTGGTCCGCGCAGGACCGCGCCTGGCTAATGGCCTGGGGATAGCCGGGAATTTCCTGGGCTTTTCCGCAACCCGGCGACTTACGTCGCTCGGCTCGCCGGGCCAGGAAACTTCCGCTGCGCGACCATCCTGATAGGATGGCCGGCCTCGCGGTTATCGCGAGGCCGCGCGTGGGGACACCCGCCCGGGGCCGACCGGCCCGTAAGCCGCGACCGTCCTCACTGGGGTCGCTGGCCTTTTCAGGCATGGGATGTCGTGGAAAGAGCATCGCCGAGGTCGGGTAGGCCGGATTGGAACCAACGCGTTCCAGGCCGTTCACCACGTCGCGCGCGACGTCAACGACTCGCAGAACCACGCTTGCCAATGTTTCGGCCATGACAGACCTCCCACGATGAAAGAAAAGATGCGCCCCTGGGTAGGGGTTAACTGGAATGTTTTCGGCTTTCAGTCCCTCATAACATAACTTGGATGAACCTCCCGATTCATTATACCAAAACCGCGCCAGAACCGGGGAAGGCGCTATTCGTCAGACAAGAACCAGATCCAAAGGTTCGCAAAAAATTCCAAGATTTTCCAAATTTAGCAAAGGACGTGCCAAAAAATAATATTTTTATGATTACGATAAATACATACCAAGTAATGTCTTAAGCAAAAATAAATTGAAGGAAAGTACCGGTGCCTGGCAATAAGCATTCTTGCCATTTTTTGCAACAGATTTCCGTTCGATTTCGCAATCCTGGGTGCACGACACGGTTTGTGAGCGATCGTAGCCGCATTCGCCAGAATGCGGGTGAAGCACAGGCATATTTCTCCCGCATTCTGGCGAATGCGGCTACAAAACCTGAGCCTACTCTCTCGCAAACCGTGTCGTGCACCCCGCAATCCTCGGCCCAGGAAATTCGTTGCATGGGGTAATGGGCTTTGAAACGGCTTTGCATCGCAAATGCCACGCGTGCGGGTTATGCCTTTCTCTTTCATTATGGATTCGATAACGTGCTCCGCATTTTTTGCTTCCCTTGGTAGCTTCTGCGATTATCACCCCTTGTAATCGGCCGCCAACTGGATGATGGACAAGGCGGCGCCTTGCGGGTCCTGCAACACGGCGAAGCGGCCGACATGGGGAATGTCCATCGCCGGCACCAGCACCTTGCCGCCGAGCTGGCCCGCCTTGGCCACGCCGGCGTCGCAATGCGCCACGGAAACATAGTTCATCCAGTGCGGCGGGATCGGTCCCCATTGCTCGTTCATCGCCATCATGCCGCCGATATCGGTGCCGTCAACGCGCCAGTGGGTGTAAGGAAAGCCCGCGCCTTCCGAAACTTTGGCGCCCCAGCCGAACAGGTTGGTGTAGAAACGGGTGGCGGCGGCGGTGTCGCGCGTGAGCAGCTCGCTCCAGCCGAACGTGTTCAGCTCATTCATGAGTCCGGCGCCGAAGTGTTTTTTCGCTTGCCAGACGCAGAGGGTGGCCCCGGTCGGGTCCTGGAGGACGGCCATGCGGCCGAGGTCGAAGACATCGAAGGGCGGGGCCAGCACGCGTCCGCCGAGGGCGGCGGCCTTGGCGGCCGTGTCGTCGGCGCTGGCGACGGCCACATACGTTGCCCAGTGCGGCGGCACCCCCTGGGCGCGCTGGTCCGGCCTCAAGGTGTAGGCCGCACCCACGTCGCGGCCGCGCAACTGAAAGATCGTGTACGCGCCGTCCGGGCCCATGGGAAAATCGTTGGCGGACCAGCCGAACAGGCCGGGATAAAACCGCTTGGCCGCCGCCTGGTCGGTCGTGGCCAGCTCAAACCAGCAAAAATGTGCAATCCGCGGGCCGTGAATCTCAGGCATGGTGCTCTCCTTCCATAGGTACACAGGTGAATCCAAAGGAGGATTCCAGGTCTTCTTCCTGCAATAGACGCCAAATCCTTTTGGGATTGACATAGGAATCGGCGAAGATTCTACAAGTATTCCGCAGGCGACCGCCTCACCACGAATGGAGACATTATTTTGCCGGCGAGCTTGCTCGCCGTGGAGGGGTGCTGGCCGCGGCGAGCAAGCTCGCCGGCTAAATGAAATGCTGCCTCAATTTCGGCCGCGTGCAGTATATTACTATGGAGGCAACCGTGACGACGATAAAAGCCATCGTCCGCAATGGGCGAATGGAAGTTGCAAGCGCATTGATTAGAATTTCCCTTAGGGAAAAAGCCCGCAGGCGAGTCATCCGAGATTTTAGATTTAAGATTTCAGATTGCAGATTTGAAATCTGCAATCTGAAATCTGCAATCTGCAATCGCTCTGAAGACTCGCCCGCGGGCTGGGAAAGGTTCCATGAGTTCCGCCCGTGTGCATGTCATCCAAGCCCTGGCCGATTTGAAAGCGGCCCTGTGCACCTTTACCGCCCAGGCCAAGGAGGCGCTGTCGGCCATTGACATGGACATTCGCCGCTTCAACGATTGGCTCCAGGACCAGGAAAAATTCTGGCGGAAAGCCGTGCAGGAAGCCGAGGAGGCGGTGTTCCTGGCCAAGCAGGAGCTGGCCCGCCGCCGCCTGATGAAAATGGGCGACCGGCCCCCCGATACCAGCGAGCAGGTAAAAGCTCTGCGCAAGGCCAAGGAACGCTTAGCCCACGCCGAGGACAAGCTGGAAACGACGCGCCGCTGGGGACGGCAATGGCCGCAGGCCCTCATCGACTATCAAGGCCCCGCCGGCCAGCTCACCGCCCTTCTTGAAGCGGATTGGCCCAAGGCTGACGCCGTTTTGGAGCAGAAAATCGCCGCCCTGGAAGCCTACGTGCAGGTCAGCAAACCGCCGGCACCCAAGCAATGAATTTCCCATCGGCCCCCACACTGCTTCAAATCATACCCTCGGCTTCGTGGGTTCTTGTCAAATTCCGGGAAATGGATATTTTACGGTTCGGCTACCGGACGATTTCCCCAAGGTCACCGGGACCTTCGCGATGTCGTCCCCTTTGAGGAGAGAAACCATGAAGACCATTGCCCTTGTGGGCGGCTTCTGCCTGTTGGTTTTCCTGGCCAGCGGTTGCGGAAAATCAGAGGAAGCCAAGCTGGAAAGCGACATCGAGGATGTAATCCAAGAATTTAAGCAGGTCGGCGGCTTTAACCCGAAACAAGGTCTCGTGGCCGAAAATAAAAGGAAAGAAGTCGAGAAAAAAATTCAGGCTTCCTCCTTGCCCAAGGAAAAAAAAGATGCCTTGCTGAAGAAACTCGCCAAGGCCCATGAACTCACAGGGGATTGACCCCGAATAGCACGGGAGTTTGCCATGCCGCGGTTTGCCTTGATCCTGGCAGCGCTCTTGGTTTTTTCCGTTTCGTCTGAAGGGGAAAACGCCAAAGAGCCTCCACTCTTTCAGGATGATTTCGAAAAAGGCGCCGCGCGCTGGCAGCCGACCGACGCCGCCGCCTGGAAAGTCGTCAAGACCGACAAGGGGCACGTCTACAGCCAGTTTCAGATGAGCAAGTACAAGCCGCCCTTTCGCAGTCCGCACAACATTTCCCTGATCAAAGATCTGGTGGTCGGCGATTTCGTCCTCCACGCCAAGGTGCAGAGCACCGGCAAGGACGGCGCCCATCGCGACATGTGCCTGTTCTTCGGCTACCAGGACCCGGCCCATTTCTACTACGTGCACCTCGGCAAGAAGACCGATGACCACGCCAACCAGATTTTCATCGTCAACGGCGCCGCCCGTAAAAAAATCTCCACCAAGACCACGCCGGGCACCCCCTGGGACGACAAATGGCACGACGTCAAGATCGTTCGCCAGGTGAAGAACGGGGCCATCGCGGTTTATTTCGACGACATGAAAACGCCGATCATGACCGCCAAGGACGCGACATTCACCTGGGGTCAGGTCGGCCTGGGATCGTTCGACGATTCCGGCAACTGGGATGACGTGCGGGTTTACGGCGTTCGCGTGGCGAAATAGGCGGCGAAACGTATCGGCGAGCCGAGCCGCGTAAGCGGCCGGGTTGTGGCTCGCGGCGTTACCCGGCTCCTACAGAGCTCGGCTCGCCTCATTAATCGGCTTACGTAGCTGGCTCGCCTCAATAAATCGGCTTAGGAGAGACAACTATGCGCTGGCTCATTGTCGGGCTGCCGCTCTTGCTCTGGACCTCCCGCATGGCAGGCCAGCAAAAAACCGCTCCCGCGCCGCTGACCAACGGCCATGGCATCGAATTGAATCTGGTCATTCCCGCCAATGAGCGCGGCATCCTGTGCCTGGCCCAGGGAAAGGACGGCCGGATTTACGGCGGCACCACCGGCCGGGCGGCGCATTTCTTCGTCTACGAACCGAAAACCGGCGTGGCCCGCAGCCTGGTTCGCCTGGCCGGCGGCATCGGCTTTTCCTACGCCTTGCTCGCCTTGCCGGATGGCACTTTTATTACCGGCACCCAGGCCGATCCCACCGGCACGGCCGTCAAGACCGAAACCAAAGCCAGCGGCCGCTTGCTCCGCTTGACGCCCCAGGACAGTGGGCCGGCCAAGATCGAGGAGTTGGGGATTCCCGTCCCCGGCCAAGGCATCTACACACTGGCCTACGACGGGCAGACGCAGATGGTGGTCGGCAATACCTGGCCCGACGGGCACTTCTTCACCTATGACCTTAAATCGGGAAAGTTCAAGGATCACGGCGCCATTGCCGGGCATCGCACCTATGAAACGCCGGGACATGCCAACGACCTGAACAAGCACACCAAGGAAAACGTCTTTTATCCGCGGCAAGTATCGCGCGCGATCGTGGCGGTTCCCGGTTTCGGCGCTCTCACGGGAGGAGCGGACGGTTACCTGTACCGCTACGATTTTGCCGGCGGCAAGCTGGCGAAGACGGCGGCGCGGCTGCCGGCCGTTCCCGGCCGCGAGCCGTGGGCCAGCCTGGACGTAGCCGTGCCGCATACGCGTAAACACCAGGGGCAGGAATACACTTCCGTGGTCGGCGGCACCTCGGACGGTCATCTCTTCGAGCTGCGGATCGTGGACAAGAGCAAGTTGGAATTGCGGGCGCGCGGCCGGCCGTTCGCCCAGGGCACCATTCAGGGCCTGGTCCTGGCCGGCTCGACCAAAGGAGGACCTGGCGAGGGCCAGGGCTTTACCTTCGTCGGCGTCGGCGGACATACCGAGGGCATGCCGCGGACTTTCATTTTTCGCCACGGCGGTTCCCAATCGGCCGTGATTCCCGGCGGCATTCCCAGCGTGGACGGCCAGGCCAGCATGGTCGGCTTCGGCGCCATGATGGTCGATGACCAGGGGACCATTTACGCCGGCGAGCGCGATCGCCTCGGCCGCCTGGTGCGCTTCGGCAGCCCGCCCCCGGCCAAAGCCAAGAAAGAGCGACCGCCCGTGCCGACTCTGAAAGGCGAGCCCGAGCCAGAGAAACTCCCCAAGTTGCCGTGCCGGGTGGTCTTCGCCCCGGAAGGCACCACCACCGACGGCTCCGGCTACACCGCCCTGGCCGTCGGCCTGGACGGCAAGGTCTACGTCGGCTCCGCACGCTACGGCGGCTACGGCTGGCTCCTGGTCTTCGATCCCCGCACCGGCAGTCTCTTCATGGAGAAGATCGTCAACATGAAGCAGCTTTCCGGCGAGCGGTTGCGCGGCATCAATACGCAGGGCAAAATCCACGCCATCATCATCGTCGGTCCGGACGGCCGCATCTGGTTCGCCTCCAAGCAGGCCCACGAAATCTTCGGCACCCGCCCGGAGTATGCCGAGGAGCTGGAAGGCTATCCCGGCGGCCACCTGTGTTACTACGATCCTAAGACCGGCTTCAGCCGCAGCATGGGCATCCTGAAAAAACAGGAAGGTCTGATGGCCGGCGCCCTCGATCCCGTCCGCAACAAGCTGTATTACCGCAGCGAGCCGAAGAATATCTTCCTCAGTTATGACATCAAGACCGGGGCGGTGAAGGAGCTCGGCCACATCGGCGCCAATTGCCGCTACATGGCCATCGACAAGGCCGGCGCCGTCTACCAGCCCGGCCGCGGCGACTACCTCGCCCGCTTCGATCCGGAAACCGGCTACGTCGAAGATCTCGCCGTCAAGCTCGACGGGCCCGGCTTCTACAGCGCGCCCTATGTGGTCCGCCTGGGGCCCAACGGCAAGCTCTATGGGGCCGGCATCAGCCATCCCTGGATTCTGGAATACGACATCGCCAATTACAAGAAAGGCCCCTTCCCGCACGTGACGGTGCGGAACGTGGCCCCGGCCGCCCCGCCCGGCATGCACGTGCACGACATCCACGCCGGCGTCTTCGGCAAGGACGGCAAGTTTTATTATCCCCTCGTCACCAGCGCCGACCAGGGCAAGAAAACGCCGCGCCGCGACCGCCATCTGCGCATCATGCGCTTCGACCCGGCCACGGGCAAAAGCGCGACCGTCGGCATCCCCGACACCTCGAGCATGGACGAAAGCAAGGTCAAGCACGTCTACAATCGCGGCACGCGCTACGAGCTGGACTACATCCAGGGCGCCGCGGTCGGCGCCGACGGCACCCTGTATTTGATGGACATTTACCCGCAACTGAACGTGGCGTGTTTTCCGAAACTGACGGCGCCGCGGTGAGGGAAATGTCAAGCACCCAGGCGAGCTTTCGTCCCAGGCGAGTTTTGCACGCTCAAGGAGTATCGCCTTGAACCCTGAACGGTGGCAAAAAGTGTCGCACGCCTTCGCCCAGGCCATGAACCTGACACCTGCCGAGCGGCAGGGCTTTCTGCACCAATTGCGCCAGCAGGATCCTGCCCTGGCTACCGAGGTTGAAAGTTTGCTGGCCCAAAAAGATGCCACGGCCAGGACGCCGCTTCCTTTGCCGGATCCTCTGGCGGAACCCACCCGTGAGTGCCCCGCCCCGGTTCTGGGTCCGCCCGCGGAGTTGGACGAGATCGGCCAGGTGGCCAATTACCGCATCCTCGGGGTTCTGGGCCGCGGCGGCATGGGCGTGGTTTACAAGGCCAAGCAGGCGGGCCTGAATCGCCTGGTGGCTCTCAAGATGGTCCTGTCCGGACCCCTTGCCAGACCGGAGCACTTGAGCCGTTTCCGCAGCGAAGCGGCGGCCGTCGCGCGCCTGCAACATCCCAACATTGTGCAAATCTATGAGATCGGTGATTTCCAGGGCCAGCCTTTCTTTTCGCTGGAGTACCTGGAAGGCGGCAGCCTGGCGCAGAAGCTGGCAGGCAACCCGCAACCGTCCGAGGACGCCGCACGCTGTGTGCTCACCCTGGCTCGGGCCGTGCATTACGCCCATGAACGGGGTATTATTCATCGCGATCTCAAGCCGGCCAATATCCTGCTGGCCAGGGAGCAGGGCTCCGCGGCCTTCAGTCCCGACGGTACGCGGCTCATCTCGGCCGGCATGGACGATACGGTGCGGGTCTGGGATGCCCGGCCCCTGTCCGCCAGGTGAGCGCTTCCCCCTCGCGCCCGCGCCTGGTTCAGCGCGAAATCACGGTGCCTGACCGGATCACCTATGGTAACCTCAACGGCTTTGACGCGAGTGAGTAACGCACCTCAGGGCCGCCATGCACGGTGAGGACGAGCGAATAGCGCTGGCCCTTCTTCTCGTTGAGCGGGCGGATGAGGACGCCTTCGAGTTCGAGGCAGCTGCACCAATTCTAATTTACGTCGCCCGTGGTTTTTTTT
>CAZFGM010000175.1:0-3894 GCA_964518515.1 uncultured Alcaligenaceae bacterium
GGCCGGCCCACTTCTGACCGCCAAAGTGGCCTATGCGGTGGCCGCTGTTAACAAACAGGCGTCTCGCCGGTTCTGGACAGGCGAGACGCCTGTCCCACCGGTTGGCTAATTCCTGGCGTTCGCCTAAACGCAAAGCAATTCACCGGCATCGGCTTATTTTGTGACCTAAACTCTTTATGGATGCTTGAAGGATTCCGGCTCCTCAATTTCGGTGGGCACGTGAACACTTTTATCGACCATCTGGAATGCCTGGCCCAACACGCCCATCCAGAGGGGGGCTGGGGCTATTTCCCCGGCCAACCCCCGCATCTGGAACCAACCTGTCTGGCCTTGCTGGCGCTGTCCCTGGAAAAAGACCGGTTTGCGGACCCCATTGCGCTGGGCCGGCATTTCCTGGAACAATGCGGCCAGCCCGACGGCAGCGTGCTCCTGCCGCGCGGCCGCGACGAAGCGATGTGGCCGACTGCCCTGGCCCTGTTCACCCAGTCGGTCCTCGGATCTGCCCCGGAATCGCTCGAGCGGTCCGCCGGCCGCTTGCTCGGGTTGAAAGGCCAGGTGCCGACCCATCCCGAAGCCGGCGAGCTGCACGACATCGATTTGAACCTGATCGGCTGGCCCTGGGCGAGCAACAATTTCTCTTGGGTCGAGCCGACAGCCTGGGCATGCCTGGCCTTGCGCCGCCTGGGCCAGGGCGATCATCCGCGTGTCCAGGAAGGCCTGCGGATGCTGCTCGACCGGGCCAGCGATGAAGGCGGCATCAACTATGGCAATCGCCGCATCCTCGGCCGGATGACCGAGCCGATTCCCACGCCCACCGCCTTGATGCTCCTGGCACTGCAGGGCCAGCAGCATCCCCGCCTGGCCGCGGCCATCGACTATCTGATCCAGCAAATGCAAACGCCGGATTTGGAACACCTGTGCTGGACCAAGATCGCCCTGGACGTTTACCGCCAGCCCGAAAAGGAGTCAGGACCCTTTTCATCGCTGGATCAGGCGATTAACGACGCTTGGCAAAAACACGCCCGCGTGAACTGGGTCCGGCCGGGCATCGTGCGCCAGGCCTTGACCGCCCTGGCCCTGGCCACCGAGCGCCACAACGTCTTTCGCTTACCGCGCGAGGAAAAGCCGGCCCAAACCATCGCTCCCGCCCCCGCCGCCGGCAAAGGCTCCTGGACCAAACGGCTGGGCGCCTGGTTTCGCGGCCTGGCCGTCAAGGCCGCCGGCAACTTCCGCCAACCCCCGCTGCTCTCGACCGTCCACATCGCCCACGCCAAGGATTACGACCGCGACCTGGCCGCCGTTCTCCAGGAACAGTACCGGCATTTCCGCGACCGGATTCCTCTCCAGGGCAAGCGGGTCGTCCTCAAGCCCAACCTGGTCGAATATCACCGCGACAAGGTCATCAACACGAACCCGCAAGTGGTCTCGGCCGTCATTGAATTGTGCAAGCGCGAAGGGGCGGCGGAAATCATCGTCGCCGAAGGGCCCGGCCACTGGCGCAACGTCGAGTTCCTCGTCCAGGAAAGCGGCCTGGGCGACGTGCTCAAACAGCTTGGCGTGCCGTTCGTCGATCTCAATCACGACGAGCCGGTCAAGACGCCGAACCTGGGACGCCTGACCGGTCTGGAATATCTCTTCCTGGCCCGCACGGTGGCGACGGCGGAGGTGCTGATATCTCTGCCCAAGCTGAAGACGCACCACTGGGCCGGCGCCACCCTGGCGCTCAAGAACTTGTTCGGCACCCTGCCCGGCATCTGTTACGGCTGGCCCAAGAACGAACTGCACTGGCGCGGCATCGACAACAGCATTGTGGACATCGCCCTGACGCGCACGCCGGAGCTGGCCATCGTGGACGGCATCGTCGGCATGGAAGGCGATGGCCCGCTCAACGGCACCGCCAAGCCGCTCGGCGCCCTGATCATGGGCAACGACCTGGTCGCGGTGGACGCTGTCTGCTGCCGCCTTATGGAGCTGGATCCCGAGCAGATCGGCTATTTGGTGCTGGGCCAGGCGAAAAAGCTGGGCCGCATGAACGCCGCCGAGATCCAACACCTTGGCGAACCGATTGAAGCGCTGGCCCAGCCGTTTGATACGGTGCCGCACTTAGAGAAGATTCGCCGGCGGCGCTCGGCTTGAAATACATCTTGCTATGGGAATAAGAAGATCGCCTTTGAATCCCTTGGACAAAGAGAAATTCGCAATGAGAATTGGCATCATCGTGATGGGAATAACATGTGCCTGTCTAGTCCCAGGTGGAATCTACTTGATGCAAAAGGGTACGGAAGAAAAGTCCACGTCTTCTTTGGGTGACTTCAGAAAAGATCGTCAACCTGGAGAGCCTCCGACTCGCAAGGAGCCAGCTTTGCCAGAAGGAACGGAGGCCCTCACACCTAATGTAATCTGTGAATTTTTCACCATGCCAACAGAACGGGTTGACCTTACCTTGACCGTGAGAGTAGGGAATAAGAGCGAAACCAAGCTACTGGCGGAAAACCTACGGGTGATCGCCGTTGACCGGGTGGTAGCTTTTGAAGGAGCGAAGTATTGGGCGATCAAAAAGGTAACCTTCGCCGTGACCTTCCAGCAGGCACAAGAACTGACCTTTGCGGAAGGAGTACTTTGTATAATACCCCGAAACGAGAACCCCGAATTCGAAAACATTTTCCAGAAAATCAAGGCGTCTCCCGCCCAGCCTGGGGAAACACCGAAAGATTGACACTTGGCCCGGGCGACCCGCAGCGGGCAGAGAAGATGAGTGGGTGCACTGGTGGCGGGACACCATATTTCTCGACGCCGGCCACGCGCTCACCCCGACCATTGGGCCGCCTGGGCTTTTTTTTTCACCTCCGCTGTTTACGTTTAGCGCACGCTTGTTCCTGGAAAAACTCCAACGTGCTTGCCAGGATCAAGCGTAGGTACGCTAAACGTAAACATGACGCGCCTGCGACATTCCCCATTATTACCTTGACACCGTGCCCATTTCCTCCGTGTAATATTCCGAAGCTTCCCTTTCTTTTCCACACAAAGGACCCACTCATGTTTGCCAAGCGTTTCCTGATTGCACCGGTCGCCTTTTTCACCGTGACATTCCTCGTAGGCCATGGCCGCGGCGACGACAAAAAAGCCGACGACAAGCCGTCGCGGATTGCCTACAAGTTCGGCCCGGAAGGCCAGGTCGGCCTGGCCGTTCTCGACAAGGACAACCGCATTCCCCTCACCTTTGCCGACGACGGCGACACCAACAGCACCCTTGTGCGCATCGACGGCGCCGGCGTCGAGTTCGGCTCCGAAGACGGCAAGTGGGAGGCAAAGAACGTCCCGCTGGAAAAGGGCAAGCGCGGCCACAAGTCCACCTGGGTGTGCAAGAAAATCTCCATCACCCAGATTGTCCAAATCGTCCCCAGCAAGACCGGCAACTTCGATGCCTGCCTCATCAGCTACGCGATCGAGAACCAGGATAAACAAAAACACGACGTTGGCCTGCGAACCATGATCGATACCCAGATCAACCAGAACGACGGCAATGCGTTCGGGGTAAACAAGGAACTCATCACCAAGTCGGCGGATTACAAAACCGCCAAGGACGTGCCCGCCTTGGTCCGGGTCCTGGAAAAGGCCGACCTGAAAAACCCCGGCTTCACCGCCCACTTCAGTCTCAAGGTCGGCGGCGGCCGGGAAGCGCCCGACCGCTTCAGCATCACCACCTTGCCCGCCGATTTCGAGGCCTGGGAAGTGCCGGTCAAGGACATCGGCGAGGACGCCGCCGTGGCTCTCTACTGGAACCCGCGCGAGCTGGGGGCCGGAAACCGACGCGTGCTCGGCTATGGTTATGGCCAGGGTGTCGTGTCTTTGGGGGAAGGCAAGATCCAGAAATGAAATTGCCAATTGCCAATT
>CAZFGM010000175.1:3994-5902 GCA_964518515.1 uncultured Alcaligenaceae bacterium
AATTGGCAATTGGCAATTTTTTATTAATAAAGCCGCCGTTCCGCGGTCCCACCCGCCAGGGAAGCCTACTTTTTCCCGCCCGGTCGTGATCGTTCGCAGGCTTCCAGAAAGGCCTTGGCACGGCTGAAAAATTCGCCGGGAAGGCCGTCGTTGTGGTCGGCGCCGTCGAGGGAGAAAAATTCCTTGGGCGGATTGGCGGCGTCGAACAGCTTCTTGCCCAGGGCAAAGGGAATCAGGTTGTCGCCGGTGGCATGTCCGATGAAGACGGGTTGGTGGAGTTGGCCGATCTTGGCCAGGTTGTCGAAGCGGTTGCGCATCAGCCAGCGGACCGGCAGCCAGGGATAGTGGGCCTGGCCCACGTCGGGCAGGGTGGAAAAGGTATTGGCCAGCAGCAGGCCGCGGCATTTCTTCTTGCGGTGGGCCAGCTCAATGGCCACGCCGCCGCCGAGCGAGCCGCCGTAGATAAGGATGCGATCGGGATCGACGTTTTGCTTGCTGACGAGCCAGTCGTAGACGGCGTCGGCGGCGGCGTAGCAGCCGGCCTCGCTGGGTTTGCCGCCGCTTTTGCCGTAGCCGGGATAATCGAAGATCAGCACGGATTCCTTGAAGAATTGGTGGAGGGCGGCGATCGAGCCGGCGCGATGGCTGAGGTTGCCGGCATTGCCGTGGCAATAGAGGATGGCCCCGCGCGCGCCGGCCTGGGGCCACCACCAGGCGTGGATCGTCGTGCCGTCCGCGGCGGTCACCTCGACATCCTTCACTTCCTCAGACGGTTTGTCCTGCCAGTGGCTGGACGCCTTGGTCGGGTAATAAACCATCCAGTTTTCGAAAAACAGCAGCACGATAATCACACCCACGTAGCAGAACAAAAGGAGAACGGCCAGGCGAAGGAGACGGTAGGGCCAAGTGGATTTTCCTGGTCCCGTGCCAGCCGTTGGATCAATGGCCTTCATGGAATCGCATCCCTGGGGAGCTCGACGCGCCAGCGCGGGCTGAACCGGCCAATCCCGCGCTGGCGCGTCGGGCTCCCCGGAATTGGCAGACACTTACCCAAATCCAACCCACCGCCAGGAACGCCAAACATCCCCACGGCAGCCAGTCGCCCCACACGGCGTACAGGCTGGCGCGGCGGTCGAGCGGCACGGTGGCCACGAGTACGCCGGCCACTTTCTTGAATTCGTGCCAGCGTGCTTCCGCTAACTCGGGAATGCGGCCGTCCACTTCGTTAACGACCCAGGTCTTCGGCTCGATGTCCCATTTTTGCTTTTGCGGTTCTTGCACCCGGCCGTTGCCGTCGATGACCGCCGAGATGCCCATGTTGACCGAGCGCACCAGGGCGCGCCGGCACTCGATGGCCCGGAAGCGGCTGATCGCCAGGTGCTCCTCGTGCTCGCAGGTGCCGTCGAACCAGCCGTCGTTGCTGATGTTGACCAGGAAATCGACGGGTTCGCCATCGGACGTGGACTGGACATATTGCCGGACCAGCACGGGATCGGAATCCTCGAAGCAGATGACTACGCCGAAATCAAAGACTCTTCCATCCTCGCGCTTCAAGGTAAAACGTGTGAATTTTTCCCCTGCCCTCAAGCTTTTGTTCGTCTGGCAAAAATGGACCAGGAATGGAAACCAGTTTTCCAGAGGAATGAACTCGCCAAAGGGTAGGCAATGGACCTTGTCATAGCGGCCTTCCACATGGCCCTCCCGGTTGATCAGCAGGGCGGAATTGAAGCGGTGTTCCTTGAACTCCGCATCGAGGTGGTGAAAGTTCACGCCCAACAAAAGATGGGTATGGACATCACGGGCGGCCTGGGCTTCGCGTGCTAGGCGCGGGATATACTCTTGGCGACCCCGAATGAAAAGTTCCCATTTGCCGGGAATAGGTTGCCCCAGTATTTTCGGGGAGATTTC
>CAZFGM010000175.1:6002-11653 GCA_964518515.1 uncultured Alcaligenaceae bacterium
TGAAAAGTTCCCATTTGCCGGGAATAGGTTGCCCCAGTATTTTCGGGGAGATTTCATGCCAAGGAAACCACAGGCTGGTTTCCGGCCAGATGAGGATATCCGGACTATGCCAAGCGGCGTTTTTCCGAAGCACATCGTAAGCTTCTTCAATGGACTGGCGGGCCCCCTCATCGACGCGTGCCTTCTTCCGGGTGCTCTGGGGAAGATTGCCCTGCAACAGGGCGACGCGCGGGCCGGGTTGGAACTGGTCTTCCTGGGCCAGACGGGCCTGGCCGTAAATCAGGGTCCCGACGATGGCCAACCCAAGGACAACCCCCTGAATGAGGAAAGGCCAGCGGCGAGCCGAGCAGCGTAAGCTGCCGGGTTCCGGCTCGGGGAGTTGGTTGAAGGCGCGAAATCCGGGGTGACGATACAAGCCTTCAAACACCCAGGCATTGACCGCGGCCACCAGAAAACTCACGCCGTAGGCGCCCGTCACGTCCGCGATCTGGATTACCCCCAGAAACGAATGTTGGCTGTGGCCCAGGTAATACCAGGGAAAGCCGGTCAAGAGAAACGACCGGACGAATTCCAACCCCACCCACACCACCGGGACGGTCAGAACCAAGGGCAAGCGCGTATGGTGGTCGAGCCGCCGGATCAAGAGCAGGGCCGCCGGGAAATATAGCGAGCAATACCAGGCCAGGGCCAGCCAGGCATAGAACATGCGGTAGTCGGCCACGCGCAGCCATTGCAGAGCGGGCACGAAAAACACCAGCCCGGCCGCCCAGGCCGCGCCGTAGATATTCCAGGCCGACGCGCGCGACCGCACCAGGAACAACCACGGCACCAAGGCGATCCAGGCCAACCAGCCCCACGCCACGGGAAAGAAGCACAGCCACAAGAGGCCGCCGCTGACCACACCCGGCAACAAGTGGGGAAAGGGGAGGTTCACGAACCGAGGAGACCCCGAGAGCGGCGCGGTCTGCGGCCGCGGGGCGGGAACCGTTTGGACTCGACTTTCCATGATCATAATTTTCTCCAAGGATCCTTCCTTGATCAATTATTCGGTAGCAGGCTTCTTCCGGTACCCTTCCCGGAAGAAGTGGCCGCTTTCAGGGCAGATCAAACATTGCCAATTGCCAATTACCAATTGCCAAAAAAAAGCAAGTGGAAAATCTGTTGCAATCCTCTCCAAAAATTGACAATTGGCAATTGGCAATTGGCAATTTTGTTTAACGGCCCAAAGGGCTATTCTACCACGAGCACCGGGAACGCCCGCCCGGCCGGGTGGCGGTGGTCGCCGACCGGGAACAGCACGAAGGCGTTGGCCGCCGCCAAGCCGCGCAAATCGGCCGAGCCGAACCACGGCACCGGGCGCACGCGATAACCCGCCTCACTCGCCTGTAGCATTGCCGGGTGATACGTGGGCCGGTCCGTGCGGTAGGCGAAGTCTTCTTCCAGGACGGCCTGGACCATGCGCGGCCCCGGATTGATCTCGCCCCGCAGACGCTGGATCGCCGGCCGGACAAACAACTCGAAACAGACCAGGGCGCTGACCGGATTGCCCGGCAGGCCGAACACCAGGGTGGGCGGTCCGAACACGTTCGGCCGGGTGCCGAATAACACCGGCTTGCCGGGTTTAATCTCGACCTTGTGAAAATGGGCCTCGACGCCCAGCTCGGTCAAGATGCCCGGCACCAAATCGAGTTTACCCGCCGACACGCCGCCGGAGAGCACGAGAACGTCGGCCCGCAGGCCCTCGGCCACCAGCGGCCGCAGATAGTCGAGCCGGTCGCGGGCGATACCGAGCCAGCGGGGCACGCCACCGCCGCGACGGACCTGGGCCAAGAGCATCGGCCCGTTGCTGTTGCGAATCTGGCCCGGCCCGGGCGTCAGGTTCGGCTCGACCAACTCGTCGCCCGTGACAAGCACAGCCACTACCGGAGCGGGATACACTTGCACGGTGGTCCGGCCGACGCTGGCGAGCAAGCCGACTTCCTGCGGCCTTAGCCGGGCACCGGCGGCCAGAACGATTTCGCGGCAGCGCATTTCCCGGCCGCGCGGCAAGATGTTCTGCCCCGGCCGGGGCGGCGCCGCTTCCTCGATCTGCACGCGGCCGTCCTCCAGCATCCGGGTCCGTTCCACCATGACGACGGCGTCGGTCCCCGCGGGAACGGGCGCTCCCGTCATCACCCGCGTGGCCTGACCCGGCCCGATCGTCAAGCGTGGCGTTTGCCCCGCCGTGATTTCTTCCACGACCGTAAGCACGGCCGGGCCATTCGCCAGATCCATCGTCCGGACCGCGTAGCCGTCCATGAGCGCCTTGTCAAACGGCGGCAGGTCCAGGTCGCTGGCAATGTCCTCCGCCACGATCAAGCCGAGCGCCGCCGTGTTCAAAGGAATCGGTGCCGGCGGCAAAGGTTGGGCCTGTTGCAAGACCAGGTGTTGTGCAGCGCTGACGGTAACCATGGCACGAAAAAATCCCCTCGGTTTCAGGGGATTGTAGCATTTTGGGGGAGGTAAAAACCAGCCCGCTTGCAACCAGCGGCTGCCAGGTCAGCCCTTGGACAACGCCTTGGGGTAATTGCGAAATCTATTAGCAGGGGCTTTACCGCTGCCCATGCCGCCGCGCTGGGCGAATGCGGCTGCGATCCTTTGCAAACGGCCGAAGGGGCGGACGGCGGCATCCCGGCGCCGACAGCCATTCCGAAAATGCCCCGGTTAATGTTAATTACGCCAATGGTTCGGCGGGATTGATGTCCCACGACTTCGAGGACGGCTTTGGGGTGCCGTGGGGCCATTCCCGAAGCTGGTCCAGCGACCCAGGGTACGGCGGCCACGGCACCGGCGGTCAAGGCACGAGCGTTTCGATGAGGTAAACCTTTGTTCCAGAAACAAGAAAGCCCTTCGACATGCTTGCCGAAGGGCCTCTGGTTCTGTCTAATCGGGGCGACAGGATTCGAACCTGCGACCTCATGGTCCCGAACCATGCGCTCTAAGCCAAGCTGAGCTACGCCCCGAGCTTCTGTTAGGATAATCAGCCCGCGCGAATTGTCAACCGGAATTGTGGTTCGTGGCAAATGGTCGGAACCACAACTCCCCTGCTACTGGCCAAACTGACCGACCACTGGAGGCGAAAACTGCTCGCCGAGGGTGAACTTACCCACCCCTGCGCGGTCAATGTGGCGGCAAGTTTTCAACTTGCCGTACCGGCCGGTTGGAAACCGGCCGCCACATTCTCTTTGGCCGCGCAGCCATCAATAGGAAGTTTCACGCGGAAGGGTAATGAGGATTTCGGCGCCGGCCCCTGTGTTGGGTCCCACGGCGATCTGGCCGCCGTGTGCCTCGACGATGCGCTTGACGATGGCCATGCCCAGGCCGGTCCCCTTGGACTTGGTGGTGAAAAAGGGTTCGAAAATGCGTTGCCGCTGCTCCGGGTTCAAGCCGGGGCCATTGTCCCCCAGCGCGACCTCGAGGGCCGGGCCGCCGTCGAGAGCGGATTCCCGGCAGCGAATTTCCACAGTGACCGGTCCGGGGCAGGCGGCCAGGGAATTTTCCATGATGTTGCGGAACACTTGCTGCAAACGAAAGGGATCGACCAGGCAGGTCAGGTCCAGGCCGCCGGTGTGTTCGAGCAGATGGGTTTCGCGGCCCTGGCGCAGGATGTCTAGGTTTAACCAGGCCTGTCGCCACAAGGCGGTGAGGTTCCACCAGTCGCGTTCCAGCTTGAGGGGGGCGGCATAACCGCGCACTTCTTCATACAGCTGCTGGAGATGGTCCTGGGACTGTTGAATACGCAAAATGAGCGGCACGGCCTCGGACCGATCACTCACCTCGGAGGCAAGCAAGTCCAAACAGGCGCGGCTGCGCGCCAGGGCGTTGCCGCTTTCGTGCGCCAGGCCGGCCACCATCTGGCCGATGGCGGCCAGGCGCTCGGTTTGCAGGATCTTTTCCTGGGCCTGCTTGACGGGGGTAATATCCTGGCCCACGGCGAGGATGGCCGGGCCGCCGCCGTAGTCCGACAATTGGCGCACGTTCCAGATCGTCCAGCGCGGTAAACCGTCTTTGCCGATCACCTGGTTTTCGAAACTGACGGTGAGTTTCCCACAGAGCACCTGGCGGATGTGTTCGGCGAAATCTTTGCGGTCAGCCGGGGCGAGGAACTGGCCCAGGAAATCCTGACCCAGCACGGCGGCTGCGGGAAAACCCGTCACCTCCGCGGCAAAAGGGCTGAAATACGCCAGGGAATGGTCCGGGCGCAGAATGACAATCAGACACGGAGCGGCCTCGACCAGAGCGGCAAAAGTGGCTTCGCCGCGCTGCCGTTCGCTGCGCTGCAGCCGGCCGGCGTATTCCGTCTGATAGGCATCCTGGATGATGGCCAGGTCCAGGTCGAGCAACTTGTCCAGAGAGCGGACAGTTTGCCGAAAGGTTTCCAGGTCGCCGTGCCAATTATCCTGCAGGGTTTTGACCAGGCCGGTCCGCAGGCGGGAAAGGGCGACATTGGTATAAACTTGATCGAGGCCGATTTCCACGTGCCGCCAGCCGACGCGCCAGCGGCGCGTGACGTAAGTGCAGTCGTACTGGCCGGAGACCAGTTCTTGGAGCCAGCCGCACAGGGTGCCTTTGAGGCGCTCGATTTGCTGGGCCCCGCCGGTAATGGTCTTGCGGGCGTCGGGATGTTTTTCGATCTCCTGATAAAAATCATCCGCCAGCAGGCCAAATTGCTTATCCAGGAACGGCGCCGCGGCCCGGACCCGCTCGGCATCAGCCGGGGTCCAACCTACATAGCTTTGCAGCTCTTGATAGCGGCGAAAGAGGTCGTCTCCGTTCATGGGTCCCCAGTGGTTTGCAACAACCTTCTGGCACCGTTACTCATCCAACCCCAGCTCCTGGGCGACGCGGTCAATGGCGCGGGACAGTTTTTTGCGCAGGGCCTCGGGACTGCCGCCGACCTGGGCGGCGATGCCGGCCCATTCCTCGCCCTGGGCGCGCAGCTCCAGGAGCTGGCGTTCGTCGGGACCGAGGCGTTTGCGCGTTTCTTCGAGCAATTCGCGGCTGGCCAACTGCCGGCTCGGGCTGGGGCCCGGGGCGGCCTGGTCCATGTTGCCGGTCTGGACGCGATGGTAATCGCGCCGGCCGCGACCCTGTTTGTGGACCGCGTTGACCAGCTTGTTGCGGGCCATGGTGGACAATAACTTCAATACCTGGTCCGGCGTTTCCAACTCGTACTGACCCAGGGCGGCCCGGACAAAAAAACTGGCCAGCACCGACTGGCAAATATCCATTGAATCGAAATGGCGCTGCAGGCGGCTGTCGAGCTTGACGCGCACGACCCGGCGAATCTTCGACTCGTAGCGCTGGACCAACTCCTGGGCGGCGGCCTGATCCCCCGCCCGAACCCGGTGAATCAGTTCTTGAAAGGCATTATCCGTGGCCATGGATTCCTCCGGTCGGGCCCTGGTACATCAAAGACCCAAAGTAGGGTTGGTTATGCGCACCCACCAATCCGTGCCAAGCCGAGGGCCCGGCTCTGAATATTATATACCCCACGCGGCGCAAATTGAGGCATTCCATTTAGCCGGCGAGCTTGCTCGCCGCGGCCAGCATCCACTCCACGGCGAGCAAGCTCGCCGGCTAGTGCGCCTGTGATGTCGTTGTATCCGCGA